>JBCCDR010000231.1:0-4746 GCA_039030675.1 Pseudomonadota bacterium
CAACGAAAGGGCGGAGACTGGCCAGGTCATTCTCATGGTCATCCAGGACACGCAATTCATGATGGAAGGTATGGTGATCAACGTCTGGTATGCTGACACGCTTGTGTAGGAAGAGCAGCTGCTTGGCTATCTCAAGGCGCGGGTTAAGGCGATTTATGAGGCAGCTGAAGACCCGAAAAAGGATGAAGCCGTCCAAATCTATCTCGACGCGCTGTGAGGTGGGTGTGTCCCCTGTCAAAAAGCAGCGGAGCCAAATCATCTTCAGTGGCTTAGCGTCTCATCGTTCCCCGCAAAAATTTTAGTGATGTTCGCCCATATGGCAACAAGGCAAGGAGGCCGCCCCAATGCAGCTTAGCCGCGAGCAATTATTGCAAGCTTATCAGCGCATGCGCACCATCCGCGATTTTGAAGAAACCGTGAGCGAGGAATTCGCAGGCGGAAACATTCCCGGATTTCTCCACCTTTATGCGGGCCAAGAAGCCTGCGCCGTTGGGATGTGTGAGAACCTCACGCCGGAGGATGTGATCGGCTCAACGCACCGCGGGCACGGCCATTGCATTGCCAAAGGCTGCGATGTTGAAGGCATGATGCACGAGATATTTGGCCGCCGCTCTGGCCTGTGCGGCGGTAAAGGCGGCTCCATGCACATTGCTGACCTTGATGTGGGCATGCTTGGCGCAAATGGGATTGTTGGCGGCAATCCACCGCTCGCTGTTGGCGCGGCGCTGGCTGCGAAGACAAAGAAGGATGGCTCAGTCGCTGTGTCATTCTCCGGCGATGGATCATCGAACCAAGGCACCACGTTTGAGGCCATGAACTTGGCGGTCGTTTTGCAGCTGCCTGTTATCTTTGTGATTGAAAATAACGGTTTTGGCGAAGGCACCGCGGCAAGCTATGCCATCGGCACCAATGATCCAGCCGCGCGCGCAGCGGGCTTTGGCATGCCAGCCGTTACCATTGATGGTACCGATTTCTTCAAAGTCTATGAAGCCAGCCGGGAGGCGGTGGAACACGCACGGGCAGGGCGCGGGCCCATGGCGATCATCATGGAGGCCGTGCGTTTCTATGGTCACTTTGAAGGCGACCCGCAGCTTTATCGCGGCGAGGGCGAGCTGGATGATTTGCGGACCAACAAAGACTGTTTGAAGATTTTCCGTCAGCGCGTCACCGAGGCAAAATTGCTCGAACACGCTGACTTGGACGCCATTGATAAAAACGTCGCCGAGCGCATTGCAGCCTGCGTTGAATCGGCCAAAGCCGCCGCCTTCCCGAGCGAAGCGGATTTGGAAACCGACGTTTACGTGAAATACTTGTAGGAGGCCCAGCGCATGCCGAAACAAACGGTTCGAGAAGCGATTAATCAGGCCCTGCGTCAGGAAATGGGCCGCGATGAAAATGTCATTGTCATCGGCGAGGATGTCTCCGGCGGTGCTGGGAGTGATGGCCAGCGCGATGCCTATGGCGGTGTCTATGGCGTCACCAAGGGTCTGTTTGGCCTGTATGGTGAAGAGCGCGTCATCGACACGCCCATCACAGAGTCCGCCATCATGGGCGCCGCCGCAGGCGCAGCATTGCGCGGTTTGCGCCCTGTTGCTGAGCTGATGTTCGTCGACTTTTTAGGTGTCTGTTTCGACCAGATTTACAACCAGGCCGCCAAGTTCCGCTACATGTTCGGCGGCAAGGCAACCACGCCCATGGTTATTCGCTCGATGATTGGCGCCGGCGTCTCCGCTGCCGCGCAGCACAGCCAAACGCTTTATCCCATGTTCACTATGGTCCCTGGCCTTAAAGTCGTCCTGCCGTCAAACGCATACGATGCCAAAGGCCTGCTCATTCAAGCCATTCGCGACAATGACCCGGTCATCTTCTTAGAGCACAAGCTGGTCTACGACACAGCGATGGACGTGCCTGATGAGGCCTACACCATTCCCTTTGGCGAAGCGGCCATTCCGCGCGAAGGTGATGATGTCACCATCGTAGCCTTCTCGCACATGGTCAATCATGCGATCACGGTGGCTGATAAGCTGAAAGGCGAGGGCATTTCCGTTGAAGTCGTCGACCCCAGGACAACCTCTCCGCTGGATGAAGACACGATTTTAGAAAGCGTGGAGAACACCGGCCGCTTGGTCGTGGTGGATGAAAGCCCGCCGCGCTGCAACATGGCGACTGATATTGCCGCGCTCGTCTCCAGTCAGGCATTTGACAGTTTAGAAGCAGCCATCGAGTTGGTGACCTGCGCGCATACGCCAGTGCCGTTCTCGCCTGCGCTGGAGCAGCTCTACCTGCCCACACCGGAAAAAATTGAAGCGGCTGTGCGCAAAACCCTGAAAGGTTAGTTATGGCTATTACGCCACTTTTGATGCCCAAATGGGGCCTCGCCATGGAAGAAGGCACAGTCGTCGAATGGCTGAAAGCCGAAGGCGATGTGATCTCCGAAGGTGATGAAATCGTCGAGATCGAAACGTCGAAAATCACCAATGTGATGGAAGCCCCGAGCGGTGGTCCTTTGCGCCGGCATGTGGCACCGCTTGGCGAAGCGCTGCCCGTTGGCGCGCTGATTGGCATTGTAGCCGAAGACAGCGACAGCGACGCTGATATTGATGCGTTCATTGAGGACTTCAATGCCAATTTTGTCGTAGAGGCCTCCGATGGTGATGAAGCCTCTGGCCCAGACATCGTTAGTGTTGGCGGGTATGACCTGGCCTATCAACGCCTCTCCGGCGGGGATGGAACGCCGGTTATTATGGTGCATGGCTTTGGGGGTGACCGCAACAATTGGCTCTTCAACCAAGATGCCCTAGCGGCCCAGCGCGACGTGATTTTGCTCGACTTGCCAGGCCATGGAAGCTCCACAAAAGATGTCTCAGACGCCAGCCTCGGCGGGCTCGCGCAGCTTGTGCTGGACTTTGCCAAAGCCATTGATGTTGGCCGGTTTTGCTTAATGGGCCATTCCATGGGCGGCGCCATTGCCTTGGAGGCGGCCCGTCTTGGCGGCGATACCGTGGAAGCCGTGATCGGCGTCTGCCCAGCAGGCCTCAGCAACCAAGTCAGCAGTACCTACATCGACACCTTCATAGGCGCTGAACGGCGCAAAGCGATGAAGGAAGCCGCCTTGATGCTGTTTTCCGACAAGGATCTCGTCACGCGCGACCTGGTCAATGATCTGCTGAAGTTCAAGCGCCTCGATGGTGTCGACCAAGCGCTGGACGCGCTGCGCGACGGCGTGATCGCTGAGAGCAATACGTCCCCCATCGACATCTCCGCCATTCAGGCGCCTGTCTTGCTGATTGTTGGCGAAGAGGATGAAATCATCCCGCTCTCAGCAGATTTGCCCAGTGGCGGCGAGGTTATTCGCCTCCCTGTGGGACATATGGCGCATATGGAAGATGCCGGGTCGGTCAATAAGGCGGCAACGCAGTTCTTTGGAACGGCAGCCGCTTAGATCAGCCCTTCGTCGCTGCGGTGTTTAATTACCGCGGCTTGGGCTTCTTTGAAATAGCTCCGGCTTGGTTCTTTCAGGCTGCCATCGGCATTGAGCAGCCCGTTTTTGCGCTGCGGTGCCATGGTTTCGAAATACTCTGACACCATGTCCAGGCGTTGGCGGGCAAGGTAGTTGCCCATGCCTGGCCGGCGGCGTTTGCGGCGCAGGGCATGGATGTCGATCTCCGCATTTGCCACCATGCTCTCGCCGGTATTGGCTTCCGCCATGACGCCGCCAGACGTATCGACCACGGCTGAATTTCCCGCCGCGGCCATTTCGGGAAAGCCAGAGTCATAAATGCCCGCTGTGTTTGCGGAGACCACATAGGCCATGTTTTCCATAGCCCGCGCGCGCCGGGCCAATTGCTTGGGTGTTTCCGTCGGGCTGCCCACTTCGCTGGAGGAATGGCACAGCACCTCAGCCCCGCCGATAGCCATAGCGCGGCTGATTTCTGGATAAAGAATCTCTTCTGACGCCACGCAGGCCAGGCGGCCAATCTCCGTATCCGCCACGGGGAAGATGTCGCTGACGTCATACACTTCCCGATAGCGGTCCCACACATCATGCGGCGTTGGCGCAAACATGGAGTTCAGCCGCCGATAGCGCAAAACGACATCACCTGAGGGCGCGATGATGAAGCTCGTCTGGAAATACAGGTCAGGAAAGTGCGGGTCGGCTTCATACGCATTACCTGACAGAAACACATCGAGATCAGTGGCCACTTTGCCCAGCGCTTCATACTCAGGCCCATCCATGTCGAGGGCTGCCTTATCGCGCCAAGCCGCGATGCTCTCGCCCATGGGATAGCTGGTGAGGAAATACTCGGGTAGCACAATCAGCCTCACATCCGGCCCAATGAACAGCTTGGACTGCAAGAGCTTGCCTTTAAGCTCAGCAATGACCCGTTGCATGTGTGCCGCCGCCTCGTCCCGGCTGGCCAGGCCGTTAACAGCATGGCATGGCGCTTGATAGGCCAGGGCCATGTAGCTTTCATATTTGAGACTTGTCATTGGCACACTTCGTTTCAAAAACTAGGGTCAGGCGATGACGTCCTGATAAACAAAGGAAATTTTGATGTCTTTAAGAAAAATCATATTGGCATCAAAACCCCAGGGCATCCCTGCTGACACCGATTTTGCGGTTGAACCCGATACGCTGGCAGCCCTGCAAGACGGCTTTGTCCATCTACGCATCCTCTGGCTCTCCCTTGACCCCTATATGCGCGGAAGGATTTCAGGTCGCCATCTGACCGGCCCTATTTTGCC
>JBCCDR010000232.1:0-4744 GCA_039030675.1 Pseudomonadota bacterium
ATCGCTCAGTTCTTTATAGAGCGCTGGATCGTGGCTGCCTTTACCCGTTTCGGGGTCGCGTACATGGCAGTGGACCATCGACGCGCCGGCCTTGGCGGCCGCAACGACCTCGCCGGCAATACGTTCCGGCGTGATTGGAAAATCTGGAAAGTCGGGGTGGATGGGGCCTTCGCCGCTCACTGCGCAGGTGAGAATGGCTGGTGTAGTCGGCAACATTGCGCATGACTCCGAGATAAGCTTGAGTGAATGTTACCGGTAACAAAATTATACGAGGCAAGCAATCGGTGTTTTTCCAGACACCTTCGGTTCGGCAGTCCTGAGAAGGAGGCTTAGGCTGTCGCAATCAAGCGCGTTATGCGCGCAAGGCTCGTTTTTGCCATACGTTCATGGCAAGCAAAGCAATGAACACGCCGCCGCAGAGCAGGGCGAGCTGCATATATCCAGCCGAGAAGCCATCTAACGCTTGGTCTTTTGCCAGTTGGGTTGTTTCGTCTGGCGCGCTGACGATGAGTGTTGCGATGACGCTGGCGCCGAAAAACCCGGAAGCCATGAAGAGATAATACGTCCCCAGCGCTGTGTTTTGATGCCGGGATGGGACCTTGCGTGAAATAGCACTGAGGATGATCGGGTCTGCAAAAAGCTCACTGATGGCAAACAAGAGGTAGGCGATAAACACCGACGAGAGTGGCACCATATGGACCGCGTCTGCCATGCCGACACCCAATAAAAGGCAGACAAAGGCGAGCGCTAAAACAGCATAGGCAAAGCCAAGCTTATTGGCTTCGCCGATCACGACATTCTTCTCGTCCAGCTTTTTCCAAACCACTGACAGTAGCCCGCCGAGAACAATCACCATGAAGGGGTTGAGGCCCGTGAACTGCGGCGCCGTTAAGGTGATACCCAAGATCGTCAAATCAACGAAGCCGTCAGTGAGCAGCAAGATGGAGGTGCTGATCTGCTCGTAAAGCGCATAGTAGAGGCCCGAAAAGGCGAAGAGCGCGATGATGAATAAAAGAGCAGTCAAGCCCCACGCTGAGTCTGACGAAGACACCTTGGCCAGGTATGCGATGGCGACACAAATATGGGCGGCGAAAACCCAGCCTGTTATCTGCGGGAAGAACAGACAGCCTAGCACGCCGAACGTCATAAAAAGCAGAGCGAGACCGGCAAGTGAGGTGCCGTTTGCGGGCGGCAGAGTTTCCGCCGGAGGCGTTTGCTGAAGAATGAGCCCTTGGCACCAAACAAACACCCCAAAGCCAACGGCAACGCCTATCCCAGCCAGCCCGAACCCATAGCCCCATCCATATCTGTCCGCCAGATAGCCGCACGCAAAAGCGGAGAACAGCGTTCCTAAATTGATGGCCATGTAAAAGAGCGTGTAGGCCGCCTCATTTTTAAGAGATTCCTTGGGATAAAGGTCTCCAACGCAAGAAGTTAGCGGTGTCTTCACCAGCCCAATGCCGACGATGATGAAGGCCATTCCCAGATAAACGGCAGCGACAGGGAGGTTCCCGCTCAGGGCCTGCGTGAAATCTGATGAGAAGGCCTTTTCGAGCGCATCGCCTTCATAAGCCAGCGTGCAGTGGCCTAAAACCAAGAAGATCCCGCCTGCTTTGATGGAGCGCATGCGGCCCAAAAACTTGTCTGCAAGCATGCCGCCCAATAGAGGCGCTGTGAACGCCAGGGATGTGAAAGCGCCATATATCAGGAGTGCATCGGCCTCCGTTTTTGCAAAATGATTTGTGAAATACAAAATGAGGAGCGCCGCCATCCCGTAGAAGCTGAAGCGCTCCCACATCATGGTAAAGCAAATCACCCAAAAGGCCGTTGGCTGGCCGGCAAATGTGGGTGCGGCAGGGTGTGTCACTTGGCAATCCTTCGAGCTTTATCTAACGGATGCTCTTTTTGCTGTGTATCCGATTTTTTGAAATCTGAGATCACAGAGTAGCGACTTCATTCCAGCTGTCTAGTCAAACATACTCTAAAGGACTGCAGCGCTATCGCGCCGGGGCCTAGGTTGTTTGTCCGCAGATCAATTTGAGCTGCGTTTTGTGCGTCCCACTGTGCGGTGGCTCGCCGGAAAGCCGCGTCAATATCATCTCTGTCGCTTTGGTCCCCATCGCATAGCCATCAACATCTATTGTGGTCAGCTGTGGCCGCATATATTGGCCATATTCGGCATTGTTAAAGCCGCAGAGCGCAATGTGTTCAGGAACGCGCAGGCCAGCTTCTATGAGCTCGAAATACGTGCTGAAGGCCATTGAATCGTCTGTGCAGTAGATGGCTCTTGGTCTGTTCGTGCGGCCTAAGATATCTTTGCAAACCAGATGCCCCGCACTGAACTCTGATACGCGTCCGTGCGTTTCTAGGGATGGCATGAGAACTTTCTCTACCTGCGCCAGGCCAAGCTTCTTGGCTTGCCAGACGAACCCATCTGCTTGCTGGCGATCGCGGTAGAGGTCGGTGTGGTAGACGGCAGCGCTTGAATAGCCCTGCGCATGGACGTGTTTTGCCGCAAGTTTGCCGGCATCGCGATTGAGAAATCCCGAGACCATGTCGATCGGCTGCTTGGGGATGTCCCACAGCTGTACGACAGGTAAGTCGCGTTCTCTAAAGAAGGCTTTCATATCGGCCTGGCGTTCACTCGCGACCATGAGCAGTCCATCGACGCGGCGGCCAACGAAGGCTTGGATGACCCGATCTTCGGTTTCGTCGTCGTACTTGGTTTGGCCGATGAGGATGTCATAGCCGGCTTTAGCGCTGGCATCGGATATGCCGCGGACCGTATCTGAAAAGGTCGATACATCTAGTGTTGGTATGACGACGCCGAGGACTTTTGTGGTTTTGGTGGAAAAAGCGCTGGCAATGAGATCGGGCACATAGCCGAGGCGCTTTGCAGCAGCAAGCACGCGCTCGCGCGTCTCCGCTCGCACGGCGCCTGGCTGGGCGAACGCCCTCGACGCGGTCATTTTAGAGACGCCTGCCTTTGCAGCCACCTCAGCAAGCGTCACCTTAACAGTTTTGGTCACGGTCCTTCCCATCCCACTGACGCCAAGCTGAGCCTTCTGGGACTATCGGCGTTGAACGGAGAAAGCAAATTTGTTACCGGTACCATTATTATCAGTATCGGTCTTGTTTTAAGAGGGGTGGGGTCATGCGCATTGGTTTGGTTGGATTGGGCGATGTTGCAGTCTGCCATCTTTTAGGGTGTGCGCAGTTGGGCGGGGTCACTGTTGTCGCTGGGGCCGATGTGAATGAGCAGCAGGCGGTCGCCATGGCACAGGCCCATGGCTTTAAACCCTATGCTAATCACCGGGACATGCTGGAAAGGGAGACGCTAGACTTGCTTCTGGTGTTAACGCCAGCATCGCATCATTTAGCGCCGGTTGTGGATGCGCTGGAGCGCGGGTTGCACGTGCTGTGTGAAAAGCCGCTGGCCGCCTCCATGGAAGATGCGCTTGCAATCAAATATGCGTGCGCATCACATCCGGGAAAACTGATTTACGGGTCGGTGTCTCGCTACTTGCCCACAATCCAGCGCGCGCGAGATATGATCTTGGGCGGCGCCATTGGCGCCGTGCGATTGGTCACAGAATCTATCATCGGCGGGTCCGGCCTGGAAAACGCACTCACCTTAAGCGCAGCGCATTATCCTACCGGCGCGCCAGGCGGAACAGGCATGGGCTTGATGGACCATGGGATCCATCTTGTGGATATTGTTCCATGGATGATGGACACCACTTTAGTGGGCGCATTTGCGCGTTCCAATCGAACCGGTGAGCCCCTGGTTCCAGAGTATTTCATCGCCGACTATGCCAACGGCGCGTCGCTGCATCTGCTATATGATGACGAAGGGACCTTTGCGACGGATCTGCCGGGGCAAGGGCTATTCAATGCGCGTTATGGCGGCTGGGCAAGCCCGATGCCAGGCCCCATTGGCCACTACGATCCCAGCCCAGGGCATATCAATGTTTATGGATCTGAGGGCGCGCTGCGCATCTATCATTATGCCAATCATCTCTTCCATTTTGATGCGGGCGGCGTCCACAAGATCCCTGTGGATGGCCATGCAATGCCAGATCATTTCGCCAGGCAAATCGAGCATTGCAGGAGCGTGATCGAGACCGGCGCGACGCCGAGCCCGGGAATAGGTGATGGTTTTAGAGCATTGGAGATCGTCTATCGTGCCCTTGGCGCAGAGGCTGTGCTCGCCTGACCCCAACCACCTGGCGGAATAGCCACCTTGCATTTATCAATTGAGCCATCCTTGCGTTGGCTTTAGTGCATTGTGCGCAAAGCTCGCTTAGACTTGCCTGCAAAAGGCCGCTGTCTGACAGTGTGGCTTATGGATCTTGGAGGGGACAATGAATGGCTGATTTGCCTCTGAAAAAAATCAAGTTTCAGCCGCTTGAAGACCAAGTCTATGAGCAGCTGCAAACAGCGATCATGACGGGCAAGATTAGGCAGTCTGACAGGCTCACCGTACGCGCGCTTGCGAAATCCATTGGGACCAGCGAAATGCCTGTTCGCTCAGCGCTCAACCGGCTAACGACCGAAGGCGCGCTCGTCAAACGCGCCTCAAGCGGCACAACGATGTTGCCGCAGGTAACCAAACCTGAATTTACCGAATGGATGACGTTGCGCGCGCTGCTGGAAGAACAAGCAACTGTGCTGGCCGTTCCGAACTTAAAGACGGCAAACATAAAACGCCTGGAAAGCGCCTTGGCTGCGCTCGACCATGCAG
>JBCCDR010000233.1:0-4736 GCA_039030675.1 Pseudomonadota bacterium
GCTGTTGGCGGCTCAGCAGTTTTATCCGACCTCTAGAGTCTACTGAGTGCCGTGGCCTACATGAGGTCAATCGAGTTCTCCATCACATCAGTCATGCACGCTATCTCTTCAGAATCTGCTCCCGCTTGCTCCCCCGCTTAACACAGCTTGCTCAACCAATTGCGCGCCCACACCAGCACCTTGATAGGCACCGGCAACACATAAAGGCCCAAGCAAAACCGCTTTTGTTAGCCCCGGCGCTTCAATTGGCCATAAACGGACAGTCCCGACAAGGCGTCCGCCTTCATCCTTTGCCGCTAAGTCAACCAAAGCGGCATTGTTCTGCCGCAACTTTTCTGATGCTCTGAGAAAGCGGATGGGCCCCATAACCCGGTCAAGCAACGCCTCGCGCGCAGCCGCATCACCAGGACGTGCTGGCGCGATGGTGACCGCTCCTGCGTTGCTTTGGCTTTGGGCGCTGATTGCCATGGTCTTCGTCTCACATCTCAATGCTGGCGCCACCTAACATCCATGGGTGCCAGAGTCGAGACATCTGCCACATCGGTGTTTAACGCACGATGACTGGCTCCGACAGAACCGCCTGGCTTCAGAGTGCTGCTTTGAGAGTCTCGACCACTGCCTTTGCTTGAGAGACCACCTCCTGCTGATGCGGCCTGAGCGGATGCGCGGGGTCTTCTGCAAAAATCATAGCAAAGGGATCTTCAACGCCCGTTGAGATACCCGAC
The DNA here is from genome assembly GCA_039030675.1 of Pseudomonadota bacterium. Lineage (GTDB taxonomy): Bacteria > Pseudomonadota > Alphaproteobacteria > Sphingomonadales > CAKZYD01 > CAKZYD01. The sequence continues at coordinate 726 of JBCCDR010000233.1, forward strand.
AGGGTCTCCACGATGCGCAGTCCCATAAACGGGATCATGGCAATATCGTAGCCACCCTCATGCAGCACAGCCAAACGGCCGCCACATGTTGCATCAGCAAGCGCCATGACCTTTTGTGTGAGCGATTTAAAGGACTCGCTATAGAGCGACATACGCGCCAGGGGATCCCATCCGCCAGCGTCTAAGCCGCTGGAAACAATAATTAAATCCGGCTTATACGCCTCAACAGCAGGTTCAACAACTTGCGTAAACGCAGCCTCATAAGCGCCATATCCGCACCCGCCGGGCAGCGGTACATTGATGTTAAAACCCTCAGCTGAGGGGCCGCCAATTTCATCGACCATGCCGCTATCAGGGGGGAAACAGCGGTCTTGATGGATGGAGAGTGTGAGCACAGAGGGATCGTCCCAAAAGATCTTCTGGGCGCCGTTGCCGTGATGCACATCCCAATCAATGATGGCAATTTTTCCCAGCCCGTGAACGGCCTGCGCATGGCGCGCCGCAATGGACGCGTTGGCAAACACGCAAAAGCCTTTGCCCATATCTGGTTCAGCATGGTGCCCGGCTGGTCTCAGCAACGCATACACATTGTCCACCGCGCCGTTGATCACGGCATCGACCGCGGCAAGGGCGCCGCCGGCACATAAGTTTGCGATGTCAAATCCACCGGGGCCGATGGGCGCGAAAATACCGGTTTCGCCGCCCTGCCCTTCGCTCAGGGTCTTCACTCTATCGATATAAGCGCCCTCATGCACACGCTCTAACGCCTCACGCGGCGCTGGCTTTGCGTGCAAAGGCGTCAATTGCGCCATCAAGCCGGACACTTCGATGAGGTTTTTCAGCCGGCGTTTGGTATCGGGGTGATCAAAGTGCTGAGCTGGTTGCAACATCCCGCCAGAGGGCATGATGCCCGCATAGCCATCCATCTGGTGCCACATGAACCGCTCGTCCCAGACAAATCCCGTTGCCATTAGCCTCTCCCCTCCATCAGCGTGTGTGCATAACGGCGCCGACGCTAACACCATTGCTGTGTCGGGCTCCAGCACAATTTATGATGACTGTCCAAAATTGACACTCAGTGCAGACTGAGCAGGAGAAGACATAAAATAAAGCGCCCAACCGGAGTTGAACGCTTTCTCTTATTCTTTAGTGAAGCTGTTACTGGTCAGATGAGGTATGACCTCGGCGCAGCAAAGCAGATCCTTACTGCATCGCAGCTTCGGCTTTGGCCATGGCAGCATCGGCTTGCTCCATAGCTTCGCCAGCTTCACTCATGGCAGCGCGGGCTTCTTCCATGGCATCAGCAGCGTCCGCCTCAGCCACATCCGTTGCGGCTTCAGCTGCATTGCTGGCTTCATCCATTGTGTCAGCGGCCTCAGGCGCTGCTGGCGTGGAGAAGGTTGCCAGATATGCAATCACGTCGCGGCGGTCCTGCTCTTTGCGCAGCATGAACGCCATTTTGCTGCGGGCCTTGGGATCGTCCAGCTTAGCGCGCAGGAAATTCCGCGGGTTTTCAAGATAAGCGAAGATGTCGTCTTCGGTCCAAACGAAGCCACTTTCGCCCAGAGCCTTCAAAGACGGGCCGTATTTGGTGAAGTCTTCTTTACTGCCAGCCGTGCGGCCAATAATGCCAGTGAGCGCTGGGCCAACTTTGTTTTTCGCATCAGGACCTACATTGTGGCACGTCGAGCAGCGCTTGAATAATTTCTCGCCTTTTGCAGCGTCGCCAGCTGCCTGTGCAGGTGCGCCAAGCACAAAGGCCGAAGCGGCCGCAGCAACGGCAACCAATCGCGCAAAAGAAGTGGATTTGGGGGACATATCTCTCTCCGGTACGTTGGCCAAGAATCAGCCGGTTGGCGGCTATATAGGGTGATCTACAGAAATTTCATGGCAAAAATTTGGTCTTTTAACCCATGAGCGAAAAAATGTCGCAGCCACAGTGGTTTAAACAGGTTTGCGGCACTAAAATTCGATGTGGACCCAGGTCATGATCGCCAGCGCAGCCAGACATCGCCGATGTGGAAGACAAAGGATGCAGTGAGCGCTAGAGCGAGCAAGAGAGGCGGGCCGTCGCTTGCTAAGACAAGGAGACCCGCGGCCAAGCCAGCGCCGGCACCTAAGAACGATAGGACCTGCGCCGGCGGCACCCCAATACGCCGTGTTTTCCAGAGAAGGAGGAGGCAGACAGCCTCGACGGACAAGCACGCAAGAATAAGATACGCGAATGCCGGTGTTTCCAGCAGCTGCAGTAAGGCGCCGAACACGCTGCGGCCGTCTTTAGGTCCGCGCCAGACCCATCAAGTGGCTTAGGTCTTTAAAGAACACGCGCACATGGGCCATCGGGTCTTTGCGGACCAGCTTCTTATGCATATAGGATTCCCAGGTGAGGCGCTGGACGTCTTCATCTTCGCAGATTTTCACGAAACGCTCGCGGCGACGGTCTCCGCCGTACCAAAAGAACTGCAAGATGCCCAAAACCCAAAAGACTTTGCCGTGGTCCTTCATGAAGGTGCGCCGTGCGCTTGCGAGTGCTTTGGCATCGCCCGTCTGCAAGGCTTCATAAACCGCTGCGGCGCCCATGCGGCCACAAGCCATGGCATAATAGATGCCCTCGCCTGACGCTGGTGCGACCACGCCGGCGGCATCGCCGACCACCAACACGTTGCTACCATTATCCCAGCGCTTGAGTGGCTTCATTGGGATAGGTGCGCCTTCCGTACGAACAGTTTCGGCATTGCTTAGACCAATCGCGCTTCGCAGTTCGCTGACAGACCCGCGCAGCGAGAAGCCTTTTTGGGCAGAGCCAACACCGATGCTTGCTGTTTTGCCGTGGGGGAAGACCCATGCATAAAAGTCCGGCGAGAGCTTGCCTTGGTAATACACATCGCAGCGCTGGGGATCATAGACATCGATGGGCTCGTTATCGTTGGCGTGATCCTCGTCCTCATCCCCAGGGGCTTGGATAATTTCATGATAGGCGAAAACGCAGGGTGTTTGCTTCACGCCTGGCAAGCCCTGCTTGGCCACTTGTGACCGCGCGCCATCGGCGCCGATGACCATTTTCGCCGAGACGGTGGTGGTTTCACCGCTCTTTTCTTTATACATGACGCGCGCGGTGCCATCGCTTCCCTGCTCGAGGGCCACAAACGTGCCTTCACGGCGGTAAGCGCCAGACTTTTGCGCCCGGACCCGCAGCCATTCGTCAAAGGTCTCGCGGTTTACCATGCCGACAAAACCGCTTTCGATCGGCATGTCCACGGACTTGTTGGACGGGGCTATCATACGCGCGGAATGAATGCGCGCGCACAGCAAATCGGTGGGAATATTAAACTCATGGATGAGGCAGAAGGGAATAGCGCCGCCGCATGGCTTGATGCGGCCAGCCTTATCAAGCAAGAGAACATTAACGCCGCGGCTTGCTAAATCATTGGCCGCTGTTGCGCCGGCAGGCCCTCCGCCGACAACAACTACATCAAAATGCTGCGCACTCTCGGTCATAGCAGTGTGTCCTTATCCTCATTCAATCCGTTTGCGGCCCATCATTTGCGCTGCCATCACTCGGCAGGCTGCAAGGGCTGCTCGCCGGCTAGAAGCGGCCCGCTAGCAGTTCTGCCAACATCGTCACGTGGCATGGCCCTCTCGGCGGAAAGCGATGCGTTTGGCGCGACCTTCAGGGCAATGGCGCCAGACACCAAAAACAGGATCGCTTCGCCCATAAAAATAGCGCCATAGGCTGTCGCAGGTGTCTCCAGCAACGCGCGCGCCACATCGATGGCAACCGTGCCTAAAAAGCCGCCCAGTCCAAAAGCCAAAGCCTGGGCAGCGCCCCACAATCCCATACGCGTGCCTTCGCGCTTAGCCTCACCTTGATTGGCAAGGCCCATCATCGAGCCGATGGCGGCAACGGCAAAGGCGCCATTGGCAAAGCCAAGGAAAAACACATTGGGCTGCAGTGGCCAGGCTGGGCCAATAAAGGAGGCTGCGACCAGGCCGGCAAAAGCCACCGCTGAA
>JBCCDR010000234.1:0-4733 GCA_039030675.1 Pseudomonadota bacterium
CCCGGTCTTTTTGCTGACGGAGTAGCGGCAGGACTTACAATAGTTGGACATCTTGTTGATGTAGTTGCCGCCGGACGCATAGGGCTTTGAGCTCATCCGCCCACCGTCAGCGAACTGGCTCATGCCCAATGTATTTGGCAACTCAACCCACTCAAAGGCGTCGGCATAGACCGCCAAATACCACTCATGGATTTGCTTAGGATCCGTACCAATGAGCATGGCAAAATTGCCAGTGATCATGAGCCGCTGAATATGGTGGGCGTAGGCCTCTTCAAGCGTTTGCTCAATGGCTTGGGAGAGGCACAGCATATCCGTCTCACCCGTCCAGTAAAAGTCTGGCAGGTCGCGATCTGCGCCGAAGAAATTTTTCTCCAGATAGCCAGGCATTTCGAGCCAATAGATGCCGCGGATAAACTCACGCCAGCCAATGATCTGCCGGATGAAGCCCTCAACTGCATTGATCGGCGCATCCCCATCATAATAGGCCTGGGCAGCACGCTCACACACCTCCATGGGGTCCAGCAGGCCGGCATTGATATAAAGCGATAGGATGGAGTGGTTCATGAACCGCTCGCCTACCAGCATGGCGTCCTGATAATCCCCAAAATTGGGGAGGCGGTTGGCGATGAAATCATCGAGGCAAGTGAGCGCCTGGGCGCGCGTCACGGCAAACCAAAAGGGCTCAAGTGATCCCACATGATTGCCAAATCTTTGCGCGACAGCTGCGAGGACATCTCGCGTAATATCATCGGGCTCAAAACGCGGCTGGTCTGGGAAGCGCATGCCTTCGCTTGGTGGTTTGCGGTTGTCATGGTCATAGTTCCAAGTGCCGCCTTCAGGTTGACCCGCATCCATGAGAAGGCCGGTTTTGCGCCGCATCTCCCGATAGAAATGCTCCATGCGCAGCTCTTTGCGCCCATCCGCCCATGCTTTGAACGCGGGGATACTGCAAAGAAAACGATCATCAGGCAGCAGCGTGACAGGCAAACTGAGCTCCTGACTCCAAGTCTGCATGCTCTCCAGCAAACGCAGCTCTCCAGGCTCCACAATGGTGATCTCATCGACGTCATGGCGGCCCATTGCCGCGCGGACTTCGCCCAGCAAGGATCCGCTTTTTGATTGATCGATGGTCACATAATCAACATGCGCCCACCCCTCTTCGCGCAAGTCTTCAGCGAAGTGACGCATAGCCGAGAAGATAAAGGCGATGGATTTCTGGTGATGGCGCACATAAGTGGCCTCTTCGTTCACCTCGGCCATCAAGATGATATCTTTGGTTTTACGCGCCTGGCGCAAACTTGCGAGATTGGGCGAGAGTTGATCGCCTAAAACGAGGATGAGCTGGGTTTTGGAGGCTGTCATGTGCCTGTTTACGTAAGTGCCACACACTGGGTTCACATCAGCGTTTTGGCAGCGTTAGGTCCCTGTTGATATCACAATTGAGCAAGAAGCCTGTGGCCGCCATGAGCGTGAGCGTTGCCGAGCCACCATAGGAAATGAGGGGGAGCGGCACACCCACAACCGGCAACAGCCCCATCACCATGCCCACGTTGATGAAGACATAGAAAAAGACGGTCATGGTGATGCCAAGCGCCACCAACCGGCAATATTGGGACCGGCAGCGCAAGGCGATCACAAAGCCAACCGCCAGATAGCTCAAAAACAGCGTGAGCAGGATGAGGCTCCCAATCAGCCCATGCTCCTCAGCAATGGTCGTAAAGATGAAGTCGGTATGCATCTCCGGCAAGAAGTTCAAATGGCTTTGCGTGCCTTGCAAAAACCCTTTCCCGTTCAAACCACCTGACCCGATGGCAATTTTTGACTGGGTGATGTGATAGCCCGCCCCCAGCGGATCGCTCGACGGGTTCAGGAAGGTCATCACCCGGGCCTTTTGGTAATCGCGCAGCAAGTACTGCCACGCCAGAGGCACAGCCGCTGAGACAGCCAGCAGCCCGCCTATGAACAGCCGTTTAGGCGCGCCACCAAGCAAGACAACACTGATGCCGGAGGCAGCGATCAAAATGGTCGTCCCCAAATCAGGCTGGCGCAACACCAGCAAACAGGGAAAACTAATCAGCACGGCTGGGACCACTAGACTTGTCATGGTGCGTGCCTGACGAATGGTCAGCATGTGGTAGTAAGAGGATAAGACCAGGACGATGCCGACCTTCATGAACTCTGAAGGTTGCAAACGCAGCGGCCCAAGCAAAATCCAGCGGCGCCCACCCCCACCGACATCGCCAATGAATTCAACAGCAAGCAGCAAAATCAGACCGGCCACATAAAGCGGAAAAGCGCTGGCCTGCCAGAACCGCAACGGCATGAGCGCGATGCCAATCATCAACATGAAAGCAACGCAAAACCGCGCGACATGGTTGAATGCCCAGGGCCGCATGGAGGCATCGGCCACGGAATATAGCGAGGCTGTCCCAATGACGCCGAGCAACGTGACGATCAAGATGATAACCGGATTGAGCGCCAGGACCCGTTGTAAAAAGGGCGGTGCTTGCATGGGCGTGGCGAGAGTTGCCGCTTTCATCAGCCCTGCCCTCGGTCTTTGCGCTCAGCCCTTGCCAAATCGCCCTGGTCGCGGTCAGCAGAGGCTTGATTGACACGCTCTAAGTCAAGCTCCAGGGCTTTGGCTAAAATATCTGAGGCGACAGGCGCAGCCACCGTGGAGCCGCCGCCGCCATGCTGCACCAGAACGGCGACCGCATAGCGCGGCTTGTCCGCTGGCGCAAAGCCAACAAACAACGCATGGTCCCGCTCACGCCAGGCCAGGACATCATTTTCAAGCACGCCCGTTTCCCGCTCGGCTTGGGAGATCCGGCGCACTTGCGCTGTCCCTGTTTTGCCGCCCATCTGGCCCAGGTCATCCGGCAAAGCCGAAGCCCGCGCCGTCCCACGCTTGCTGTTCACTACAGCCAGCATGGCGGACTTGATCGTCTCTAAATGCTCCGCCGCAACCAACGGCGTGGACATTTGCGTGACAGCCGCTCCAGGCTGAACATCTTCTTCAGGTGATATCACCAAACGCGGCTCAACCGGGCGCCCGCCATTGACCAGCCGTGCTGTCATGGTCGCGAGCTGCAAGGGCGTTGACAGCAGAGCGCCTTGGCCAATGCTCATATTGACGGTATCGCCGCCCACCCAGCTGACACCGCGCGCGCGCTTTTTCCACTCTGGCGTTGGGACTAGCCCGGCCTTTTCTCCAGGAATCGGCAAACCATAGGTTTGTCCCAGGCCAAAGCGTTTTGCCATATCGACGATTTTAGCCTGGCCAAGCTCTTTTGCGATTTCATAGAAATAAACGTCGCAGCTTTCAGCAATTGCGCCCGCCAAATCCAGCTTGCCGTGCCCAAAACGCTTCCAGCAATGGAACCGCTGATTGCCCACATTCACGTGCCCACCACAGAAAAACGTCGTCTCTGGCGTGATGACACCGGCTTCTAAAGCCGCCAAGGCGACAATCATTTTAAAGGTGGAACCTGGCGGATATTGGCCTGAAAGCGCTTTGTTTATCAGCGGCTTACGGGGGTCTGCTAATAAAGAAGACCAATTTGTATGGCTAATGCCATCCACGAAATCGTTGGGATCATAGGCGGGTGTGGAGACCAGAGCGCGCACATCGCCGCTGTCCACATCCATCACCACAATGCCAGCGCTCTCCTCACCCATGCGCTGGGCTGCAAAGCTCTGCAAACGTTGGTCGAGCGTTAGGCGCAGCTCAGCGCCTGCAGCGGGTTCTTCGCGCGCGACTTCACGCACAACGCGGCCGCGCGCATTTACCTCCACACGCTGCGTGCCCGCCTGCCCGCGTAGATGGGTCTCAAAAGAGCGCTCGACGCCTTCCTTACCGATCTTGAAATTCGGCAGGTTTAAAACCGGGTCGCCCGTCAGGTCTTTCTGCGCCACCGCCCCCACATAGCCAAGTACATGCGCGGCGTCACTGGCATGGGGATAAATGCGGCTGGTGCCTGCTGCTGGAAAGACGCCGGGCAGATAGGCAGCCGCCGCGTTAAAGCGGGCGAAGTCATCCCAGGTCATATTGTCTTTGATGCGAATGGGCAGAAAGCTGCGCTGCCGGCGGGCGCGCGATAGGACAGTCTCGCGCTCAGCCGCACTGATGGGCAAAACTTTTGAGAGTTGGGAGAGCGTCTCCCCTAAATTGTCGACTTGTTCAGGAACCACCACGACAGAAAAGTCGCGCTTGTTGCTTGCGAGCTCTCGGCCTTCAAAGTCGGTAATCCGGCCACGCAGGGGCGCTAAAAACCGCAGCGACAGCCTGTTATCATCTGCAAGCAGGCGGTAATCTTCGCCTTCCAAGACAGAGAGCTGATAGAGCCGTCCGCCTAGCACGCCAAAAGCCGCAAGCTGCAACCCGCCCAGCAAAAAGGCGCGCCTGCGAAACAGGTTGGTGCGGTCAAGCTCGGTTTCTTCCAGTCGGCGCGTCATTCTTTGCGCCTCGGATAGAGCACATAGCGATCAAGCCACGCCAGGCCAAGCACCACAAGAGGATAGAGACCAACGCACACCGCCCAGCGCCCCAGCAGATCCACATGCTGGCCAGGCAAGCGCAAAAGGCCAGAGGTAATCGCAAAGAAGGCACCAAAATAGATCCCGCTCAGGACCGTGAACATGACCCAGCGCCAGGGAAACGACAGGCTGACGATGTCATCGCGCAGGGTCGCTGTGCTGCCCTGGAAGGCAAGGAGCAGCAAGGCAGACAAGCC
>JBCCDR010000235.1:0-4714 GCA_039030675.1 Pseudomonadota bacterium
AGGCGAAAAATCTCTACGGCTATTGGGGCGACCGGCTCACCACCGCGCTGAAAGACACGCTGGGCGATGGCGCGCTTATCAATCTGGCGTCCAACGAATATTTCGGCGCTGTCGATGGCAAAGCCTTTGAAACGCTGATCACGCCGCAGTTTAAAGAATACCGCGACGGCAAGGCGAAGATGATCAGCTTCTTTGCCAAAAAGGCGCGGGGGCAGATGGCGCGCTTCATGATTGATGAGCGTGTTGATAGCGCTGAGGGTCTGAAAGATTTCAATATGGATGGCTACAGCTTCGATGCGACCTTGAGCAAAGGCAGCACCTGGGTGTTCAGCCGGGCCGATACGCGCCAGGCGCAAGCCGCTTAGCTTTTATCCTATGGTCACGGGGATGGTGCGCGGTGCATCGTCCTGGTCTGGCCGGACCACATCAATGCGCAGCAGGCCGTCTTTGAGCGTGCACGCTGTCACGTCATAACCATCCGCCAGCAGGAAGCGCCGGCGAAACCCGCGCGCGGCAATGCCGCGGTGGATGTAGCTTGCGTCTTTATTCTCAGGCATTTGACCAGACAGCAGCAGGTGCCGGCCTTGCTGGACAACGTCCAAATCCTCTGGCCGGAAGCCAGCCAAGGCAAACGTCATCACCAGATGGTCGCTAGAGAGCTGTTCGACGTTGTAGGGCGGGAAGTTATCGCCTTGCCCGCGGCCCATGGCATCGGTTAGCGCTGTCTCCAGCCGGCCGAAGCCGACCAGCAAGGGGTGGCCAAAAAGTGCGCTGAAATCCTGTGTCCGCGCCATCTGCGCATCCCTCCTCTGTGGTGAGAAGCGATATAAGCGGCGCTAAAGCTTAAGGCAACTGAAGGCCCTAATAGACACCTTGCTCCACATCCACAGCTTCTTTGCGCGGGGCGCCCGTCTCTTGAAAGCCGGGGCGGATACCGCCGGACATGTGAATATATTGCAGGTTTTGGGGCACATCATTGAAGCGCTTCATGGCTGGAATGATTTTGCCTGGCGCAGGCGCTTCTGTGAGCGCGTCATCGGTTGAACCTTGCGTCATGGGCAGCTTGGCTGGCGCTTCTTCCACCTGTGTTTGCAGGTCTGCTTTGGACAGGGCATCAAAAACGCCCAGCACCGGGTCGTCCTTGCTTGGTTCGCCCGCTGAAGGTTCAAGCTGTGTCGCCTGCGTGGCGGCAGCACCTTCCTCATCCGCCTCTTCCGCAGGGACAGCGGCGGCCGCTTTCATCACCGTGGCCGGTTTGGCCGCTGGCTTCTCAGACGCTTTGGGCGCGGGTGTGTCTTGGACCTCGGCAACAGTTTTTGGGGCTTCTGGCGCGGGCTCTGGCTGTGTCTTCACGTCCTCAGCGGGCTTTGCAGCCTCTTTCAGCGGGTCGCTTTCAGCCACGTTTGTGGTTTCCGCTGGTCGCTCGACGGGCGCGTCAGGTTTTTCTTCCTCTTTAGCCACGGCCGGCTTTGGGGCTGGCACGGCGGCTGCGATGGTTTCTTGTTTCACTGCTTTTTCAGCAGGTTTCGCAGCTGGTGCTTTGGCTTTTGCCGCTTTTTTGGTGGGCACGGGCGCTTCCAGCGGCACATCAGCCATCATCACGGGCGGTAGGGGCCGTGTGCTGGCCGGGGCGTCCTTGCGCGCTTTCATGACCATAGAGCGGGCGAATTGGTTGACCACGGCATTATAGTCACTGCTGCGGACAAACGCGCCTTCGGCTGCGCTGGAGTTGCTTGCCAGCTCTTCATTGGGCAAGCGGCCTTCGCCGGCTGTTGGCGGACGCACCCAGCATTCCGCGCCGCGGGCTTTGAGCTGCTTACAAATATCAAGCGCTTGCTGCTTGTCGCGCAAGGGGCCAGCATTTAGGCGGTAGAAGAAGCCGACTGGGCCTTTGGCGGCCGGCGGGTGATTGACTTCAGAGCGGCGCGGCTCCAGCCCGCCGATGATCCCGGCATATTTGCTGGACAGATACGCCCAGCCTGGCGCCAAATGCTCCAGCTTGCGATAGGCGGCCACTTGCACGGCCCAGCCTGTTGGGTCCATAAGCGGCGGCACGCCAGCCAAATCGGCCGAGCCTTCCTCCGGCACAAGGCGGCGGATGCTGGCTTCTACCCACGCGGCATTATCGCCTTTCAGGTAGACGGCATTGGCGTTCTGCGTGTTGTCGGTTTTGGGTGATTGCGAGCCAACCACAAGCGCTGACAAACGCGCCTTCGGGCTCATGGCGCGCAACATGTCTGCATAGAGCAGGTTCGCGCGTACGCCCGATACATCTAAATCGATGGCTGCCAGGGCAGCGGCTTTGTCATAGTCGCCGGCAAGGGCGTATCCGAGAGACAGGTTCTGCCGGTCGCGGGCCCGGGCCCGGGGGTCACGCACCACGTCTTCCAGCAAACGCACACCGGTCTCCAAGTCGCCGGTCATGACCATGGACAAGCCGTGATTGGAGGCCAGCGCTAAGCTGCCCGGGAAGCGAGACATGGCGTCACTATAAATCGCAGCAGCGCCTTGGTGGTCGCCCATCACGTCCATGGAGATGCCTAGAATGCCCATGGCTTTGGCATCATTGGGGTCAAGCTGAATGGCTTTGCGTGCACTTTCAACGGCCAGACCAGGCTGGCCGAGGTGGAGCTGCGCCTGCGCAAGCCCGCGCAGCGCAGGCGCGCCAGAGCCGGCATTGGCTGCTTTAATGAACACGTTAGCCGCGTCTGAGTTCTGCCCAATGGCAAGCAAGGATTGGCCGAGGCCTAAAAGGGCGCCGCCATCGGCTGACGAATAAGCAATATTTTGCGCATGCGCAGAACGGAAATACTGAATGGCGCTGGAATGGTCCCCGCGCGCGGCGGCCGCATAGCCCAGGTCAACCACTGACATTTCAGAGTCAGCAGCATCGAGCGTGCGTTTCGCCAGGTCACTCGTCGCATCATGCGCACACGCGCCAAGCAGTGAGACTGCACTCGCGAGAAAAACCGCCTTAAGCGATTTGAGGGCAGGTGTATTTGTCATGGGCTAATCCCGTCCATCCACTCATCAAGCGCAGACAAAAGCGCTTCATTTCAAAACATCTTTAGCGAAGGAGGGTTAACGCCTGGCAAATGGCCCTCTTGCTAGACCTCATCAGAAAAACACGGACACGCCATGCCGCTGGTTTGCGGCGCATGGGTGTCGAGATACGCATCCAGCGCGGCTTCCATGATTTTTTGCGACGAGCGGTTCTGGTGCGCGCTCAACAGGCGCAGGCGGAAATGCCGGCGCTCGTCCATACGGAAGGTAAAGGCCGCCTTTTTTACGGCAACGGGCTCGGCCTGTTCCGCTGGTGGCTCGCTATAGGTACTAACGGGTGCTTCAACGGGCGCTTGAACGGTGGTGTCGCTTTGGGGTGCTTCCTCGGTTGCTGGCTCAAAAGAGCTGCTGGGCGCACGCTGGCCAAACACTGGCGCGGGGCGTGCTGCGCCTTTGTTCACGAGAAGGGACGCGCTCAGCGGGCGCGCGGAACTGGGCGATGTCTTTTGCATAGCGCTTATACCTCCCCTTGACCGGCAAAGATGGCCGCTGCCTGGCCAGGGCGCCGGCCAAAGCTAGGCCGTGCTTGCGGCTGCGCGGGCGCGGGTTGGCGCGGCTGGAACACCGTCCGGCGGAAATTGCGCTCTAAGCGCTCGCCGAGATAGGTCCACAGAGCGTCCATTTCCTTGGCAGAGCGTCCATTTTCATTCAGCTCCATCACCGTACGGCCATCGGTCATGCTGGCGGCAAATTCCGTGCGGTTGTGAACGGTGACGGGCGCCACCGTGCCATGCTGGGAGAGGGCGATGGCAGCTTCAGCAGTAATGCGCGCACGGGCGGTGGCGGCGTTGACCACGAAGACCAGTGGCTTGCTGGCACGTTCAATCAGCTCAACCGTGGCCCCAGCAGCGCGCAGGTCATGCGGGCTGGGCCGTGTGGGGATAACCACCAGGTCGGAAACCGCAACCACCGCTTGGATGGCCATGGTTATGGCTGGCGGTGTATCGATCACAGCGAGCTTGAAGCCTTGCTCCTTGAGCGCTTCTAAATCAGCGCCTAGACGCGTCACCGTGGTCTGGGCGAAGGCAGGCATGTCGTCTTGGCGCTCATTCCACCAGGCAGACAGGGAGCCTTGCGGGTCCGTATCAATCAGTACGACGGGCCCGAAACCGGCGCGCTGGGCAGCAACGGCCATATGGCCAGATAAAGTGGTCTTCCCAGAGCCGCCTTTTTGCGATGCAAAGGCAACAATACGCATGACGCCCAATCCTCTCATTTGCGCGGGTCACTCGATAAAAAACGAGGAGCGACGCGCGTTCGTCCTGGGTAAAAAGCTGGCGTTGGGGGCTTAAGAAGCGCTTAAGAAGTATTTCAAATACAATGAAAAAGCAGGTTTGGAAGCGGGTGCGACTCGGTTAAAACACCGCCCCTATCAAAGATTTGTGTTCGTTAACGAATTGGTTAAGGTTAATCGGACATAAACGCGACTGTATCGGACAACCGCTCGGGGACAGACGAATTATGACGCGGATTTTCAATCGACACGGGGCTCTTAAAACCATGCGTGCACGCAGTTTTGCCGCAAGCATTTTGGCGGCAACAGTTTTGGCAGGACCGGCCTTTGCTGACGTCCAGTCTGGCGTTGTGAAATATGAGAGCGGTGACTTCAGCGGCGCTATTCAAGAGTGGCTGCCGCTTGCCTCTGAGAACG
>JBCCDR010000236.1:0-4689 GCA_039030675.1 Pseudomonadota bacterium
CCTGTTAGGATCACGCTTGTGCGTTGATGTCTGTCTTCCAAAACGTCTTTCACGTTTTGCGCACCCAGATAGTCGTAGCGCAGCGCAATGTTGATTTCATCGAGGACGACAAGGTCGTAGACGCCGCTGGTCATCATGTCCTTTGCCACGTCAAAGGCGGATCGGGCGGCTGCAATATCGCGCTCGCGGTCTTGCGTGTCCCAGGTGAAACCTTCGCCCATGGTGTGCCAGTCGACGGGCTGGATGCGCGCATCCTCCAGGCCTGATAAGTCATTGAGCTTCTTAAAGAATTGCCGCTCGCCTGTTGTCCAGCTGCCTTTGATAAACTGAACGACGCCCACTTTGCGGCCCCATCCCAGCGCGCGAATGACCACGCCAAAGGCTGAGCTGGATTTGCCTTTGCCATTGCCGGTATGGATCAGCACCAGCCCGCGGCCAGGGTCGCTTGCCGCATCGCGCTTTGCATTCTGCTCGGCTTGGAGCTTCTGCATCTTCGCTTTGTGGTCTTCATTTTCTGTGGGTGATGACATGGGACTATGGCTTCCTCGCTCAAAGAAAAGTGCGAAGGGCTATCTATCGCGCTTCGGCACCACGTCTAGTCCCCTCACTTCGGACGCCCAATCTCCGTTTTTACGATGCAGGCTCCAAAGCCGCCTGGCGGCCCTGTTCCAACTGCTCTTCGCTCAGCCGGTAGAATGTCAGCGACACAGCGGCCAGGAGCATCAGCCCGGCTGGGATGCTGGCTTGGCAGGCATAGATGGCGCTGATGGCGCTGTCGGACTGGCTGCTTGCCTTGGCCACATAGCCCATGGTGCCCAAGAACAGGCCTGTAAGCGCTGTTCCAATGGCAAAAGAGATTTTCTCAATGGTCGTATAGAGCCCGCTGAGCACACCTTCACGCGCCAGGCCTGTGCGCAGGCGGTCATACTCAATCGTGTCCGGCAGCATGGCTTGGCTCACTAAGAGAATGCCCCCCGTGCCCAGTCCTTTGGCAAAAACGCGTAGGCCGGTGAGCCAAAGGGGCTCGCTTGCATCGGCCAGCATCCATGTCATGGAGACGGCTGCAAAAATCACGGCTGATAGCCCAAAAGTCTGGCGTTTGCCGAGGCGGGTGACGATTTTGAGCCAGATGGGCGTGCCGAGGATTTGTCCTAATGTGGTGAACATGATGACGGTGCCCAAGTCCCCGTAAGACCGGCCACGGTTGGTCACGAAAAAAAACGCCAGGGTGGCGGAGCTGATGGCGACGCCCATTAAAATCAGCAACTTAAGCAGCAGCAGTTGCATGAACGGCGTGTTAGAGACGACAGCCGCGATCTTGTCTTTGAGGGACAAGTTCGATGGCGCGCGTGTTTCAATTTTTGCGGCTGCCGGACTGCTTGTTGCGAGAAAGACCCCAATCGCGAATACGGCAATTGACGCTCCTAAAGCAGCGCCCATCACCACATGGCCTTCCGCGCCGCCGCCGGCTGCGCCTACGATTTTCGGGCCAAGTGTTCCCGCAATGAGCCCGCCTGCACCGATACACATGACCCGTATGCTCATCATGCGCGAGCGCTCGGCCGGCAGGCTGGTGACCTCAGCAGGCATGGCCATGTAGGGCACGTTGTAAATTGTGTAGGCGGTGGCATAGAGGATGAGCAGACCGCCGACCAGCCAGGCGATATTGTCTGTCTCCACCAAACTTGGCAGCGCAAAAAATGCAAAAATGCTCGCGCCGCATGCCAGCCCGCCAAGCACCAAAAACGGTCTGCGGCGGCCAAAGCGGGTCCGCGTTCGGTCACTGAGCGTGCCCATCAAAGGGTCTGACACGGCATCGTAGATTTTTGACATGCTGATGAGCAGGCCAGCTGTCGCGGCCGCGAGCCCAACCACGTCTGTTAAGAAGCGCAGTGCTAAAATATTGAACGCATTGAAGTAGATAGCCATGGGCAGCGTGCCCAGGCCCCATCCGATAATGACGCGTGTCGGGAGGGTTGGGGTGGCCATGCTAGCGGGCGTCGCCTTGGGCTAAGTCCGCTGCCAGCGCAATGGCTTCTGCAATCTCATTATACGTGCCGCAGCGGCAGATATTGGCCATTGCGTCCCAAATCTCGTCTTTGGTGGGCGTGGGATTGTCTTTTAGAAAGGCCGCCGCGGCGAGGATTTGTCCACTTTGGCAATAGCCGCATTGCGGCACATCAACGGCGCTCCACGCTTTGAGAACGGGGTGGTCCGGGTCAGCCTCCGCTAGGCCTTCAATGGTCGTGATGCTCTGCGATGCCTCAAGGGTTTCAATGGGCAAGGTGCAACTGCGTGCGGGCGTCCCGTCCACCAGCACGGTGCAGGCGCCGCACAGGCCAGCGCCGCAGCCATATTTTGTGCCCGTCAGTTTCGCCCCGTCGCGAAGCGCCCAAAGCAGCGGTGTATCGGGCGCCGCGCGGAGCTCTTGCGCGTGGCCATTTATCGTGAGGGTGTAAGACTGCTTGGACATGGCGGTTATACCTGGACGGAAAGCGTGTCTGAAATCGGCAAATGCCGGATGCGCGGGCCGCCTGCTGCTGCGATGGCATTGCACAGGGCGGGGGCGATAATGGGCGTGCCAATCTCGCCAACACCGGCAGGCGCCTCTTCCATATTGTCGATGAGCGCCACCTCAATGGGCGGCGCGCCGACGGGCGTTAAAGCGCCGATGTCGTGGACATTGCTGCGCGTGACCACGCCGTCTTCCAACGTGATTTTCCCATCCAGCGCGGGGCCCAGGCCGAAATAGATGCCGCCGGCGATTTGGCGTTTCACATTGCGCGGATCGACCGCCATCCCCACGTCGGCAACAGCCCATATTTTGTGGAGCTTCACCATTTCGCCGTCCAGAGACACATGAATGGCCGCTGCTAGATGACCGCCATAGCAATCAGCATAGGCAATCCCGATGGCGCCTTCGGCTACGGCGGGAAGGGACTCCCTCAGCTGCGTGACAACCTTTTTGGCCCGCGGGTCTGTTACATGCGCGAGCCTGTAAGCGAAGGGATCTTTGCGCGCGGCTGCTGCCAGTTCTCCCATCGCGCTGTCGTGGAAGAAAACCGTTGGCATGTGAGAGACCGAGCGCCACCAGCCCATGGGCAGCGGCAGGTCAACGGCCCGGCTTTCCACGTGCCCGCTTTTAAAGGGATAGCTTGGCGCATTCTGCAGGGAGGTATCTGGCGCCTTGGGATTATAGCGGCCAGCAAACCAGGTCCGCGAGAGCGATTGGCCTGCGATGGTGCTGGAGAAGGCCTCGACCGCGCCGTCGCTGCCCAAACCAAATGTCAGCGCGCCGGCGATAATCGGGCGATAGAAGTCATGCTGCGTGTCTTGCTCGCGGGTCCAAATGAGTTTAACCGGTGTTCCTGGCAGTGTTTTTGCCGCTTCAGCGGCTTGCGTAACAAAATCGACGTTCCATTTGCGCCCAAACCCACCGCCGATGAAGGTCCGGTTGACCTTGACCGCTTTGGGGTCCAGCCCCGTCACCTCAGCGCCGGTCTTGACGGATGCAGCTGGGTTTTGGGTCGGCACCCACATCTCTAACCGTTCGCCGGTATAGAGAGCCGTTGCGCTCAACGGCTCCAGCGCGCCATGCGCTAAGATGGGGACCGAATAGGCGAGCTCTTTGACGCTGGCCGCTTTGCTCATCGACTGAGCGATATCTGCGCGCGATTGGTTGAGGTCAGCGCCGTCTTTGGTGCCTTTGTAAAGCGCAGCCTCCGCATCGTCTGATGTTAGCACGCTCTGCACGGCTGCTGCCATATCCTCGGTTGAGTAGGCCTGGTCATCTGCAATGTCTGCTTCAACGGTCAGACTGTCAGCCACGGTTTTTGCGGTCCAGAAGTCTTCAGCAATGACGGCATAGCCGCCTGTTACGGGCGTGATGGCTTTCACGCCGTCCTGCGCTCTGGCCTTCTCAAGCCCTTCAGGTTCCTTGACGGTGCCCCATGCTTGCGCTGGCATCGCGAGGGCGGCGATGGCCATGTTGGGCAGGTCTATATCAATGCCAAAAACCGCTTCGCCGGTGATTTTCGGCTCGGTTTCCTTGCGTTTGAAAGGCTTGCCGATAAGCGTGAAGTCTTTGACTGGCTTGAGCGCAATGTCCTTAGGGACATCCAGTTGCGCTGCTGCCTCTGCCAGGTCGCCATAGGCGATGCGATTATCGCCGATGACGACATAGCCTTTGTCCGTTTGCGTCCGTTCTAGCGGCACACCATAGCGCGCAGCGGCCGCTTGGCGCAGCATCTGCCGCGCCGCAGCGCCGGCTTTGCGGACAACGGGCCCGAAGCCTTGGACGGCTAGGCTATTGCCCGTGGTCTGGCCGTAGATTTTGGGGTTGAACATAGCCCTGTTGGCGCCTGACAACGCAATCTTCAGCGTATCCCAATCCGCGTCCAGCTCTTCCGCCATCATCCGCGCAAGCCCATCAAATGTGCCTTGGCCCATCTCCGCATTGGGCGTTGTGAAGGTGATGGTATTGTCTGCATCAATGGACAGATAAACACCGAGGCTTTGGCTGCCGGACGCTGCGGCCGCTTTCGCGAGCGTCTTGTCTGCGCAGGCAAACAGTGTCAGCGCCGCTGCACCGCTCTGTAAGACTGAGCGACGGGAAAGGGATGTGCTCATTGGCCTGGTTTCACGCCAGAGAAGATAAGCCATGACCGGTGCACGCCGCGTGAGGTGTCC
>JBCCDR010000237.1:0-4620 GCA_039030675.1 Pseudomonadota bacterium
CGACGACAACCGAGTGCTGGGAGCAATGGATCTAAAGGGGCAGCCCCTCCCCTACTTCTTCGTGCTGGAGCGAGACGACAGCTCCGAATACGAAGTGAACATCTTCGAGGAAGCTGCATACCGCCAAAGCGCTCAGCCAGCGCCGTCGGCGTATTTGCTGGCATTGCGTTGCTGATCGGCTTCAATGAGATTTTAGAGCTCGGCGAAGCGCTCGTGCGAAATAATGGCACCAACCCCTGGCTTGCCATGTGGCTGCCTTTTGGCATTTTCACAGCCATCAGTTTCCAGCTCTATTATGTGGCCACGCGCAAAGTGGGCGGCCAGCCGCTCAAACTACTGGACGCAGCCGCCAATCTGTTCAGCGCTATCGTCAAGCGCTTCAGCGGCAAAAGCGCGGCGACGTCATGAATATCTTTAGGCGAAGCCGCCGCTGGGTGCTGCCCTCACGCACGCTGGCCTGGTATGTGGGCAAACTCACGCTCACCCGTTTCCTCGCCTTTCTGATTGGTCTTGTGGTCGTCCTTCAAGTGCTCGACCTCATGGGCAAGTCAGACAATATTTTAGAAGTGGACGGCGCCACCTCTGCGAGCCTCGTGCGCTATGTGATGCTTCGCGCGCCCCAGCTTATCTCACAGTTTACGCCGTTTGCCGCGCTGCTAGCCATTGTGACCGTGTTGGCGAGCCTCAACCAAACATCAGAAATTGTGGTGATGAAGGCCGCTGGCATGTCAGCCTTTCACATCATCGCGCCGGCGGCAGCGATTACGCTGGGGATCGCAGGGCTCCACATGGCATTTAATGAGCTGGTCCTCATGAAGACCAATGCAGAGCTGACCTATTGGCAAGACAATGACTATGCGATTGATTTGCCAGACGAGGCGCCCAATGCGACCCGCTCTTGGGTTGAAGAGGAACGCACTGTTATTCAAATCGGTGCGATTACCAAAGGCGGCAGCCGATTGGTGATTGATGGCCTAACGCTTTTTGACCGCGCGCCGTCAGGAACGCTTGAGAAAATCACCAACGCAGCCTTCGCCAGTTTTGATGGCAGCACCTGGAAGCTCTACGAAATTGAAGAAACCACGCTGCCCGACCTGGCCGTCAGCCGCAAAGATGCCGCTCTGTGGGGCACGAGTGTGCCGCCTGAACGCTTTATCGCGCTGGCCGTTAAACCAGACAGGACCCCGTATTGGGAACTCAGTGCGGCGATAAAAGACTTAAAGGCTGAGGGCTATCCAACAGCGCTGTTAGATGCGTCTCTCATGCACAAGATTTCAGGGCCACTCTCAACCATCTTGATGCCCCTGCTCGGCGCGGTTGCCGCCTTTGGCTCATCGCGCGGCGGACAGCTCTTTGTGCGCGTTGTCCTTGGCATGGGGCTGGGCTTTGCGTTTTTCGTTGCTGATAATCTTTTGGTCGCGCTCGGCCAGTTCGGGGCCTCGCCGCCGCTTTTGTCAGCCTGGGCGCCTTTTGCGGTCTTTGCCTTATTAGGCGTGACCGTTTTGCTATACACAGAAGAATAATTCACCCTCTCAGCCCCCCTGCGACACAGCTAACCTTGAGATGACGGATGAAAATCGTCATATGGCACACTTATAACGCCGCAAAAATAACATGCGGCAACGGTTTAGCGGGAACGCGAGATGGCTCTCAAAGTCGGTTTTTGGTCAAATAAATCCCATTATCTCAATAGGATGACCTTTAGGCAGTTGGTGGTTGCCTACTTCCAATACTATGCCATTCAGGCATATTTGGTATTGGCAGCAGGCAGCATTTATGTGGCTGTGAGCCAATCAACTGCGCCATGGCTTGAAGGTTTGTCAGCGGCTGTGGCGGTCGTGCTCTACCCCCTCGCCTGGTACACGTTGCACCGGTTTGTGCTGCATGGGCAGTATTTGTTTAAGTCGCGCCTGACGGCAAAAGTCTGGAAACGCATTCATTTTGACCATCACCAAGACCCCAATCACTTGGAAATCTTGTTTGGCGCTTTGTATACGACCCTGCCGACCATTGCCTTGATAACACTGCCAACCGGCTACCTTATCAATGGCCTCTCAGGCGCCGCATCCGCTTTTGCAGCAGGCTTGCTGACCACATGCTTCTACGAATTTTGCCATTGCATTCAGCATTTGTCTTACACGCCGAAGAACAAGTTCATTGCTGAAATGAAGCGCCTGCACATGGCGCACCATTTCCACGATGAGACGGGAAATTTCGGCATTACAAACTTCTTTTGGGACAAGCTGTTCGGGACCCATTATGAGAATGTTGCGGGCCGCTCTAAGAGCGCGACCGTGTTTAACCTCGGCTATGACAAGAAGGTCGCGGAAACATATCCATGGGTGGCAAACTTGTCTGACGGTATTCACAACAGCCCCATGGAAAAGCGCAGCAAGCATAGCCAGGCAGAAGAGCGCCAACAAAAAGCCGCCTAGGCGCGTTTCCTTCGCTTTTTTATGGCAACATGCTTATAGCTCCTGAAAAGACACACGCAGCGGTGCTGTGAACGAGGGGCTTTCCAGCGATGTCAGACAATGCGGTCTCCCTAGAGAGCTTCACGCCTGAAGCCTTCGACACATCTTTCCTGGACGTAACAGACACTGTTTACGCTGGTGTTCCAGAGTATTGCGCGCCACTTAGGCTTGATTTGGCCAGCCTGCTGAAATCCAGCAGCCCCTATTTTGAGCATGCCAAAGCACGCTATTTTGTTGCGAAACGCGGCGGCGTTCCTGTGGGCCGGATTAGCGCTCAGGTCGACACTTTGGTGCAGGACACAATGGGCCCTGGGACGGGCCAGTTTGGCTATTTTGAGTGCGAGGATAACCCAGCGACGGCAGCGCTGCTCTTTGAAGCGGCAGAGGCGTGGCTGCGCGAACAAGGCATGACGCGCGCGATTGGGCCCTTTAACCCCTCCGTTAATGAGGAAGTAGGCCTTCTCACCGACGGGTTTGATACCCCCAATGCAATTTTGATGGCGCATGGCCGCCCCTATTATCGCGGTCTCGTTGAAGCATTGGGCTATGCGCAAATCAAAGAGCTCTATGCGTATGACTACAATATTGCCAAGCCCCTCGATCCCAAATTTGAAAAAATGGTCAAGTGGGTGGACGACAACAAAGATACGGAAATCCGCTTCATTGATATGAAGCGCTTTGACGAAGAAGTGAATTTCGCGCTCGACATCTTCAATCAGTCCTGGAGCCAGAATTGGGGCTTTACGCCCATGACGGCCAATGAGGCCACACGCTTTCGCAAATCACTCAAGATGATCATGCAGCCGGAACTGGCAGCCTTTGCCTACTATAAGGGCGAGCGCGTTGCCTTCATGTTCGTCCTGCCGGATATTAACGTGATAGCCGCAGACTTTAATGGCCGACTGTTCCCATTCAATTGGCTCAAACTCCTCGTGCAAATCAAGCGGCGGCGTTTCCCGCGTTTGCGGACCGCTTTGCTAGGTACCCTGCCCCACCTGCAAAACAGCCGCATCGGCGGGATGCTGGGCATTGCCTTGATTTTAAAGATTAGGGCCGGCGTTCACGTCTTCGGGTCCACCCACTCTGAGCTGTCTTGGATCTTAGAAGACAATCAAGGCATGAATAACATGCTCACGTCCGTGGGCGCGCACATCTACAAGAAATATGGGATTTTTGAAAAAGCGCTGACCTAAGCTCAGCCGACTGTCTCATGATCGGCGATAACAGGTCGCCAAAAACTCACGCGGCGCTCAATCGTCTCAAGGACAGTATCCGGCAGCGTCGGCAGCACCTTATCAAGAGCGGACTGGGCGTTTTCAGCAACGTCGCCTTCCCCGCGGTCACGCGCTAGCATGAGCCAAAAGGCGCCCTCTCCTCGATTAGCCGTCAACCCATCTCCAGACAGATAAAGCTTGCCAATCACCAGCTGCGCGGCCGGTCTGCCAGCTTGGGCAGCTTGGTAAAACCAAATGACGGATTTAACCCGGTCAGCCTCAACGCCATGACCGTGAAAATACATGACACCAAGCATGGCTTTGGCATCAACATTGCCCTGCTGCGCCAACTTTAAAAACAGGGCGTGCGCCCCGTCAAAGTCACGCTCGCCGTAGAGCTTCATGGCATCCAAATAAAGGGCTTGAGGCGCCGGGCTGCGCGTATCGACCTGTGTGCGCCCCAGTGTCTGGAACAGCAACATCAGAATGATACTCAAACCGATAACAGCTGCGCTGCCAAATCGGCTTACTGCCCGCCTTTCCACTGTGTTAGCCTTTGATGCTGCCTGCTTTTTTTATTGAAGGGATACATAGACCATATTTTTGCCGAACCCAACATTCATTCACAGCTTCTCTCGCTTGCGCCGGGGCGATCATGATAGGAATGTCACACCCATTTGGTAAGGAAAGAATCTGTGTCGTCACCGAAGAACAAAGGCAGAAGGCAGCGCGTCAAAGTGCAGGAAGATGCAGCCTCAAAACGGAGCTTTTCTGCTCGTATTCGCACCTATTTCCTCACCGGAGTGGTCGTCGCCGCACCCATCTCTATTACGATATACCTCACCTGGTTGTTCGTGGTGACTGTGGACCGGCGAATCACGCCGCTGATTCCAGCAAATAGGTTTCCGGATTGTATTTTGCTGGAATCAGCG
>JBCCDR010000238.1:0-4597 GCA_039030675.1 Pseudomonadota bacterium
TCAAAATGCACGAACGTCTTATGCCCGCTTTGATGCTGCTCGACGGAGAATTTCATGGCCGTCCAAGCGCCGCCGACCTTTTCAATGGCCTCCACGCGCACCGTCTTTAAAAGCGCGCCGTCCGCATCGGTGAAGACCACCTCGGTCGGGAACCAGGTTTTCGGGTCTATGCGCGCGCTAAAGCTCCGGTAGCCAAGCTCTTTGGCTCTGGCGGGACTGGCAGTGGTTCCTTTGAGGCGGTGATACTGTTTGCCGCCCACGCTTTCAGAGGTTGCGGACGTGAACGTCCAGTCTTCGAGCGGGAATTTGAAATTGTCTTTGATGTCGCCGTAGGTGAGGTCCGTGCCCAGAAAATAGTCGCCGCGGTCTGACGGCGGCAAGCGGCGCACCTTTTGCGTGGCGGGCAGATAGAGCCAGTTCTCATCCGGCGCATCACCAGGCCGGTCGTAGCTGAGAAAGGCTGTTTCTTCGATGGCTGCCGGCGCTGTGAAGTAGATGGCGACCTTGGTCATGTCTGCATTTTCCGCATGCGCCATGAGCGCTGTGCGATTGCGCGTGCGGCCTGCTTTGTTGACCATTTTGAATACCATGGTACCCACACGGCCCTCATTGGCGCGCCGCTCTGCGACGCTGCGGGCGATCTCCATGACAGTGTCTGCCGCCACAGCGGGGGCGGCCACGAGGCTCATGAGGACAATCAGCAGGGCGCTACGCATTTTGCGCCGCTCCTTTGCGCCACCGCAGAGCGCTGAGCTGCAAGGCTGGCAGAATAAACATAGCGCCAAACAGCGAGCCTATGGCGCCCGTTGCAATCAGCAAACCAAACCAGCGCAGCACCGGCACTGTGCTAATCACCAGAACACTCAGCGCCAGAGCCAGCGCCGCAGCGGAATAAAAACAGGCCCGCACCACCAGAATATAGTGGCCGCTAAACGCCTCACTCCAGGACTTGCCAGCTTTGCGCGCGCGGCGCACATGCGCCATGAGGTGCACGCCGAAGTCCACCCCAAGGCCCGTGGAAATCGCTGCCATCATGGAGGTTGCAGGGGCAATGGTGATGCCAAGCAGTCCCATCATGGCATAAATGCTCAGCACGCCAGCGAAGACCGGCACCATGACCAGGATGGATGGTAAAACGGCGCGGAAGCTGACCAAGGCCGCGAGCCATACGAGAAGAGCGGCGAGGCCTAGCCCTCTGAAGTGGTTATGCGCGAGCAAGCTCATCCAGCCATCGTTGACAGCCACGCGGCCACTCACAGCGGCCCCAAGCCCATGCCGGCCTGCCCAAGCGCGCACTTCAGCATCCAAACGGCTCACCACTGGGCCGGTTTTCTGGAAGCTATCGGTGGAGAGCTGCGCGCGGATAAGCGCATTTTGCTGGAGGTAATCAATCTCCTGCTTGAAATCATCCGGCGGGGCGCTGGCTTCATAAAGGAACATATATTGTGCTGGCGCAGCCGCGCGTTCTGGCAAGGTGCCCGCCGGCGCGCCCGTCAGCGCGGTGTGCATGAGATGGATATAGTCATCGATGCCGCTGACTTTGACCACATGGGGCAGGGCGGCGATGCTGGCTTTGAGCTCTCCAATGGCGGACAAAGCCTCAAGTGAGAGCAAGCCGCCTTCCTCCGGCGCTGTGACCACGACGTCTAGGAAATTGATGCCGCCAAGGCGGTCGGCGATGACCTGGTCAGCAATGCGCACCGGCTCATCTGCTAAGAAATAGCGTTTGCGCTCATAGTCAAACTGCGCCTGGCTGGCAAAGACACCCATGACCACGAGTAGCAAACAGATGGCTGACAGCACGCTGCCCGGCGCTCTGATGGCCAGGCGCGTCATGGCGCTGGCGGCGCTGTCCATCCAAGCGTTGAGATGGCGTGTGCCGGGTTGGCTTGTGGGCTTTAAATCCATCAAGACAAGCAGCGCTGGCAGGAGCGTGAGAGAGAAAATCAATGCGCCGAGGACACCAATAGCAGCGAAGATGCCGAACTCGCTGATGGGCCGCATGGCGGCGCCAAAGGAAAGGCCTATAAAACCAGCAATTGTGGTCAGGCTGGTGAGGCAGACGGGAAGCCAGGTCCGCGCTAAGGCCATAGCCGCAGCTTCACGCGCGCTCTTTGTCTCATCTTCGCGCCTTGCGGCGAGATAAAAGCTGCAGATATGCACACTGTCCGCAACCGCGATGGCCATGATGACCACTGGCAGTGCTGACGTAATGAGATAATAGCGCGCGTCCACCCAGCCCATGGCACCGATGCCAAGCGCGGCTGCACCGACAATCACGCCGAAGGGCGCTAAAATCGCTTTAGGGCTGCCAAGCGCCACAAAGAGAAAACTGAGAACCAGCACCACCGCCAGCGGTATGAACCGCTTGGTATTCACGCTCACCATATCGGCAAGGCGGGCATTCATGGCGGCAACGCCGGCCACATGGGTCTCATAGCCCGCGGGCGTCAACGCTGAGGATGTCTTCAAGACGGCGGCATAGACCTCTTCGGCATGGTTGGCGTCCTCGACTGGGACCACGATCATGGCGAGGTCTTGCGCCTCAGAGATCAGCAGTCCTGTAAGAACGGGCATGAGAGCCGCGCGCTGCTGCGCTGTTTGCGCGGCTTCCTGCGTGATCGTGCCCTGCGGAAGGATGGGCTCAACCGCTAGATCGCCATTATTGCCCCAAAAGGCATTCTCGCTGGCGAGGCTCATGACGTCGTTTTTCTTCACCCCCTCCAGCACGCGCAGCGCTTCGTGCAGGGCGCGCAGGCTGCCGAGCCCTTCCGGCGTGAAGATGCTTTGTCCCTTTGGCGCTGCGAGCGCCACCACCATCGGGTCTTCAAGCCCAAACAGTGTTTTCGCTTCGTCGCGCGCCACAGCAGCTGGGTGGTTGCTGGGTACGAATGCGTCAACCGACGGGTCTTTCACCACCCCTGGTAAGCCCGCTGCACCGACGGCAAAAACCACGGCCGCTAACGTGAGAAGGAGCCGTGGACGCACCAAAATACGCGAGAAAAAATCAAAGGCGCGGCCATGGCCGCTGAGCTGGGCAGAAGAACCCATAGTATCGCTCCCTGCACTGAGCACTATTGTTCTTTAAGGCCAGACTATGCGTTCCCTTTCACCAACAATGCGAGGGTCGGGAAGGCCTGGCCACAGTCCTTCCCAAAACACGCGAACGCAACGCCACCTGCCTACGCGCATTGCCGGCGAGCGACTTGGATAAATGCGACATTGCAGTCTGCCCCACAGAGTTTTTTGCGGTGCAGCAGTGTTTGGATGCGCTGCCGATAAAGGCTCGACGTAAAGTGAGTTGTGATTTTTTTTGGTGTCTTTACTGTTGTTGGTAAAAGGTTGGGGTGGTGTATGCGGTCTTTATGGATATCTCTTGCGGTAGCATCTGCTTTCGCGTCCCTGGCGACGCCGGCTAAAGCGAAAATCATAGCTGTGCATGCCGGTATGGTGGCGAAAGAGCGCTATCCACTGTGCCAAAAAGGCACTTACTTGCGCGTCCGCACGCCATCGGCGAAACCGTTTGCGGAGAATCAAGAGGACTTTTCAAAGCTGATTGCAGCCATCCGCGCGGCGGCGTTGTTTGAATGCGGCTCAAACCAGCCTGAGAAGATCAATCTTCAAGGCTATCGCGACGGCAAGTTGACCTATGAAGGGGCAGTCAGCGCGGCGAACAATTGGGCTTTGCCGCCTATGGCGTCCTCCTACAGCGACCGCACACGTGGCGGCGGGCCAATTGCCGTTGTGAAACAACAAGAAACTGGCGACTACCAGGAACAGTTTCGCTATGTGTCCTCCGGCTATCCTGGTTATTGCGCGGAGCGGGCCAAAGACATCACGCAGATGCCTAAACTTCAGCGCATTGAAGGCTATCAGTCTGAGCGCGAGCCGGTCATCAATTACACCCAAACGGATGGTACGGAGCTGATTGATAACATCAGCAATGCGTTTCAATCCCTTGGCGCCATGACCGGCTATGCGACGTCCATGCGAGATGCCTATGAGGACGCGGCCAAGTCTTTTTGGGATAGCTATGACCGTACAGGCCAGATCGACCCAGGTAAGCAGATGGAATACGCCTATTGGATTTGGCGGCGGGAGCGTTTTGAAGCTGAGATCAGCCAGCTCAGTCCTGGTTTTTCCTCACCAACAGGAACTTTGAAATTTCTCTCTGATACCCTAAGCGGCATTTTCTATTCGCCTGCTCGCGTAGATACTTTGGAACACGCAGTGGCGTATGACTATTATAAGTATGGCACTTGTCAGCCCAAGCGGGATCCTAATGTTGACAACGCTATTGCCTATGAGCGCTTTTTAGACTTAGCGCCCCACAATACGGCAGATTTGGCAAATGAGTTGCCCTGGCTCAATCTGGCGGCCTTTAGCCAGCAGGAGAAGGAAGATCTCGTCTTTGTCATGCGCCGGAATCGGGCGGAGCAAAACCGGCTGAGCTATGGGAGCAGCGTCCGCAGAGAAGAAGACGCGCGCCGTGAACTGGCGAAACTAGCCGATCCAACGCCGCCGGCCTTGGCAGATTTTATGAGGACTCACAAAGCGCCACTAGACCAGGTTCGCGCTGGGCAGCTTGATACACGCA
>JBCCDR010000239.1:0-4585 GCA_039030675.1 Pseudomonadota bacterium
GTCAGCCAGGATAGTTTCAAGCGCTGTACGGGCGCCGCTGTCTTGGCTGTGGCCGAGCAAATCGGTCGTTGTGGTCAAAGCGATAGCGCAGGCCTCTTTGAGCCACACCAAAGGTGGGTCCCACTGCGTTTGCTGGGCCTCAACAAGGCTCGCAGGTGCGTCAGCGCGGTAGCACAGCAAATCCGTTTCGATATAGGCGCTGATGGCCTCGATGACGGCGGCCATGTCGGCTTGGGTCCTATCGATTGCCGTATTGCAGAGCTGCGTGAGAGGCAGCTGGGCTGGCGTTATGGTCTCGCCAGCGGCGTCCCACTCCCGCGCTACCGCATCGGCGAGGGCCTGGGTTGGCAATGCAAGCGCGGCGCCGGAAGGCGTGCGCACGCTTTTGCCGTCCAGCGCAATGCTAAAGCCCCCTGCGTCCGCAGTGGTCGTGACGTCCTTAAAGAAACGCTTCATCGCCCGTTGCGCGACATTTCAAATTGCTGGCGCAAAAGCGCGCAGACTTTGTCTTGCGGGATATCAAAATTCAGCCAGGGCGCCTTGCGCGTGTCCTCAGCCAAAGCGGGCGCCTGTAGAGAGCCCACTGCGCTGAGATAGCGCACTGGCTCGCCTGCCGGTTGGACCGCAGCATCCACATCCACAGGCCCGCCAAACAAAGAAGCAGACCCACGCAGAGCAATCCGGCCAGCATCGGCATAGAGCTGGCTGGCTTCAATTTGAAGGCGACCAGCGTCCACAGGCCCTTGAACCACCATACAGCGGGCGACGGTGTCAGCGCGCGCTTGCGACTGGAGATAGGGCATCATTTCACGCATCAGCGGGACTTGCGCCAAATGCTCCAAACCAATCGCGCTGGTGAACAGCGCCATCTTTCCATCAAGGCGAGTCAAAGCTGGAAAGTCTGATGCTGCCCCCGCCAGCTGGACTTGGCCATCAAACGTGCTGGAGGCAACACCAAAAGGACGAAAAGCATCAGCGGACAGCGACATATCCATGCCCGCCGGCAGGGAGGAGCCGTTAAAGACCGCAAAGCCGCGCATGGCGCCTTGCTCGCCCACGGCCTCAAAAGGGGCCAGCGATATCCACCCATTATCAGCCCGGCCTTCCAGGCGCACACGCTCGAAATACGCCTCGCCCGCGCGAACCTCAGCCAACTGAACATCCAGGTTGGCCTTAATCAGCTGAAGCCAGCCGATAGGCAGGGATTGTTGAGCATCGAAAAACGGTTTCTGCTGCGCTAATGCATCTACGGGATCCGCTGGCATGAGGGCCGATAAATCGCTCACGTCAAGCTGCTCAGCATCGGCGATAGCGCGCAGGATGAGTTTGCGTCCTGCCGCGGCCTCGACAACCACATTCAGTGCGCTGCGCGGTGATCGCACAGACAAGGTCCAGGCGCGCCCGCCTTCAATGGCGTCGGTGAGAACAGTGACATCAATATCCTCAGTGTTGGCCGCACTGGCCTGCATGCGGGTCCGGTCATCTGTTTCCGGCGCAACCTTCAAATCTTGCAGCTGCAGCTGGCGCTGACCCATCATGTTGCGGGCAATTACAATGAGACGCTCGGCGCGCAATTCATCGAACTTGGGCAGCGGCGGGGCATCAGGTGCAGACAATACGGTGCCCGGCGGCGGCGCGGTGGGCATGTCCGCGGCCTGCTCTGGCCGGTCGAGCTCAACCTTGACGGTGTTCAGCTGGACGACCGTGCCAATACCGCCTGCGATCACGTTGGGAACGTCCAGACCGATGCGCCCTTCATCGACCGTGATGGTCGAGCGGATCATCTGCCAATCAGGGTTAGTCAGCACCACATCGCGAAAATTGAGGAAAGAGTCCGCGCCCATTTCCAGGGATACAGGGCCGTTGAAGCTGAGCTGCTGTCCGGTGGCGCGCTCGACCCGCACAGCGATGATGTCGCGCAGCGCGTTATAATTGTCCCAGCGCAAATAGGCGTAAAAGCCGCCCAAAAGGACGGCGAAGAGCCCCAGGGCCATCAAAGCATAGCGGCCAGTCTGGGCCATTAGGCCGCTTCCGGCAAGCTGAGCAAGGTCTGCCAGTGCTCATAATCAGGCAGAATAGCGTGCGCACCGTGCCGGGTTAACGCAGCAGCCCCGTGGTCAGACCAGGCCACGCCAACCGCGTGCGTGCCAGCCGCCAGCGCCATCTGGATATCAAAAGGGCTGTCGCCAATCATGACGGTGTCGTGCGGCGCGGCCCCTGCGTCGGCCATCGCGGTCTGCAGCATCTCTGGATCCGGCTTTGACATGTTGGTGTCAGCGGTTTGCAGCGTGACGAAAAAATGTGCCAAATCATGCGTCTTGAGCACATGGTCAAGCCCGCGCCGCGACTTGCCAGTGGCCACGCCAAGCAATGCGCCAGCCTCCGTCAGCGCCTCAAGGCATGTGCGCACATGGGGATAGAGCCATTCAACCGCTTCACCAGAGGTTCGCAACGCCATGAACGTCTCTTTATAGGTCTCGACCAAAGCATCGATATCGCCGTGCGGCGCAAGATGCTCAATAGCAACAGGCAGAGACAAGCCAATGACACCGCGGGTCGCCTGGTCGCTTGGCGCCTCAAGGCCATGCGCCTGAAAGGTGCGCTCCATCGTTTCAACGATGACGTGATGGGAATCTGTGAGCGTGCCATCACAATCAAAAACGATAAACGGCCTGCCTGTCATGAAAGCCAGCCTGTCATTAAAGAAGGACCTTCCCCTTGCGTTATGCTGCTTCAAGCCCCAGTGCAGTTAAGCTGCTTTTGAAATGGGGCGGATAATCCGCTTCAACGGATAGCATGCCGCCATCTGGGTGAGCCAGCTTTAATGTCTTGGCGTGCAGGTGCAGCTTTCGGCTGATACTGCCGGTGATATAGGCCTCCGCGCCGCCATATTTTCCATCGCCTAAAATCGGACAGTCCCTATGCGCCATATGCACCCTGAGCTGATGGGTGCGCCCCGTGAGCGGCTGCAGCTGAACCAGCGCGCAGCGATTGCCGGCACGGTCGAGCACCTCATAAAGCGTGACGGCGGACTTACCCGTCTCGCTCACCACCATCTTCTCGCCAGCGCGCCCAGGCATTTTCTCTATCGGCGCATTGACCTCGCCTTCTAAAGGCGTGGGCACCCCAACCGTAAGGGCATGGTAGATTTTCTCCGTATCACGCTGGCGGAACTGGTCCGCGAGAGCCGCCGTCGCCGCCGGGCCTTTGCCCACAATGATGACGCCGGACGTGTCCTTATCCAGGCGATGGACCAGCCGGGCCCCACGCTTGCCGTAGCCTTTCAAGAGCCCATCGAGATGGCGGGTGACGCCAGACCCGCCCTGTGTCGGCAAGCCCGGCGGCTTGTTGAGCACCATCACCGTATCGTCTTCATGCAGAATCAGGCTTTGAACGAAGGCCTCATCTTCCTCGGTAAAGCGCAATGGGGCAGCAGAGGCTTGCTGCTCGGAAACGCGGCCATCTAGAGGCGGGATGCGCAGGGTTTGACCTTGTGAGATGCGGGTCTTGGCTTCAGCGCGCTTGCCGTCCAACCGGATTTCCCCCTTTCGCAGCATTTTCGAGACCTGGCCGAAACTCAGCTGCGGCACATGGCGTTTAAACCAGCGGTCTAAACGGATGCCCTCATCTTCGCTGGAGACGTCCACATGTTGAACCTTGCCACTTGGCGTGACGGTCACGACAACAGGCTCCGCGCGCCCCACATGCCAACGGCGATGGCCGCTAAGCTGATACCGACGCTGAGCAGCACATAGGCCGCCGTAGCCCCATAGGCGCCGCGTTCATAAAGCGTGAGCGCATCAAGAGAGAACGCGGAGAAGGTGGTAAACCCGCCAAGCAGGCCTGTCGCGAACAGAAGCCGTAAAGCCGCGTCCCCGCTCGAGCGCGATGCAAGCCAAACCACAAAGGCCCCCATGCAGAAACTGCCGACCACATTGACGATCAAGGTGCCATAGGGAAAGCTATGTCCAAGCGCTCTTGTGGCCGCTTGGACAGAGCCATAGCGCAGCGCGGCGCCAAGGCCGCCGCCCATGGCCACCAATACATAAGACATCCATCCGCTCATACGGCTGTGTCTGGCTTAAAACACGCCAAAGGTCCAGCCCTCATGGCGCGCGACCTCTGGCGTGAGGCCTGCAGGTGTCCAGGGCTCTGTTTGGTTCGCCAAGCGGCGCAGGCCAGCAGCAGTAATGAGCACGTCGGTCTGGTCATCGGATAACTCGGCCGAGCCACCAAAGGCATCGCAGTCAAAACCGCGCAAGGCTTGGTTGAGACCGTCCAAATCGCGAATTTTTAGCCCGCGCAGGCCTGCGTGACGGATATAAGCGCGGCAGTAAATCTCCACGACTGTTGGACGGTCAGCATGGAGAGTCATAAACGGCCAAATCGCTGTATGCTGACGAAGCCGGTGCAACACGCGCATGCCGGCAAAGCTGGCTTTGGAGACTTGCGCGGCGCCGATGGCATCAAACACGCAGGCCGCCTTGCCGCCTCCAGCAGCGTTAAAGGCGCGCTCACACATACGCCAGCGCATGAAATCAGCCTTGGTGCCATCGGCTTTTCCCAAATAGAAATGGCGGCGATA
>JBCCDR010000240.1:0-4581 GCA_039030675.1 Pseudomonadota bacterium
ACTCAAAAACAGCAATCGTTTAACAGCGGTGACTGCGTCCCGCGGTTAACGGTTCGTTAAGCAAAGCTTGTGCCAATCCGGCACGCGCTTCCAAGGCCCTCAAATGGCAAGAAAAATCTGTATTGTAAAAACACGACAGGGCTAAAAGTGTCGCTATTTCCGACACTTAAGCGCTGTTTTCCTCGCTGGCTTTTAGCGCAGGGCGGCCATGCGTGGGCCGACTTTTCTGAGCTTTAGTCCTCTGAGACGACCTTCTCGCCCGTCCACGGCAGGAGCTCGCCGCGGCCAGAGAAATAGCTCTGGCCTTGGATGAAAGTACCAGTCATGCGGCCGGAGTGATAGACGGGGCCAGTGCCATCATCGGTTTGGGCATGGAAGATAATGCTCTTGCCCACCTGCCGCATGGCGCTTTCGCTAAAGGCCGCCCCTAAAAACCCACCTTGCAGATTGCTTGGAGAGGCCGAAGAGATCACCAGCTCTTCAATCACCGGCTCTTCGTCTTCTCCGTGGAGCATCGTCACGCTCCAGCGCCCTTGAAAGGCTGTGTTTTCAATCTTGGTATCCAGCAAACTGCCAGCCACGGGCTTGGGCGCGCCGGGCAGATCAGCTGCAACCGGAGGCACTGCGAGAAAGACGGCGGCAGCGAGAGCTGCGCGCGCGGCATAGGTGATCATAGGAGCGTGGCCTTGTCCCTAAAATGGCAGAACCGGCGCTATACCCCATAAAAGGTTATGAAGCCCATAAACGAAGGCGAAAAACAGGAAAGCGCCGCCCAGGATCGCAATCACATCGCCTGCCTCGCTTGGCTTGCCGTCAAAAGCGGGCGCTGGCCGGCCCAGCAACGCGATCCGATCAATGACCGCGTAGATAAAGAAGCTGCCAAACAGCAGCACTGCCACCAGGTCGCCCCCATACAGCAAGTGGGCAAGGCCCCAAAGCGCGACAGCGGTGATCATGGGATGTTTGACCCAGCGTTTGATATGGCCAGCAGGGGCGTAAGCCGCCACTAGAAGCACAAAACCAATGAGGAGAAGAAGCGCCGACAGCCAGCGCAGCTCCACCGGCGTTACAAACAGCGCGTCGCCACCAGGCGCGCTATTGTAGCCCCATATGATCAAGCCAAAGCCAGCCAGTGCAATGAGCGAATAGACGCCCATATAGGCTTTCTCGCCCATGCGGCTTTTGATGTCTTGCCCTTCCGCGCGCGTGCGGAAGGCGGAGTAAAAATGGGTGGCAAAGAAGAGCACAAGGCCAGTGATAAGAAGAGCCATGGTGGTAGGTTCCCTTTTATAGAACGATTCTACCATAGGCTGGCGAACACACTCTCTTCAACACAGCAGCAAGAAACCAGATGCACGTTATGACATCTTCTGGTTTTTTCTATCATCGCAATCAAATGAGACGGCGGAGAGGACTTATGGCCTGGACAAATCGAGCGCAGCACGCAGCTTGGCTCGCCAAGAAGGTGGCCGCACGCGAGGCGGACGGCGATGTCTATATCGGCGTGATCACCACAGGCATTTATTGCCTGCCCGAGTGTAGTGCCCGCCCCCCGCGGCCGGAGAATGTGCGGTTTTTCTCCAGCCTTGCAGACGCACGCCATGCGGGCTTTCGCCCCTGCAAACGCTGCCGCCCAGACGAAGCGGCGCAAACGCAGCGTGTCCTGACTGCCTGCACGGCCATGGCCGAGGCGCCCGGCCCTGTTGCGCTTTCGCAGCTGGCCCGCAGCGCTGGTGTGTCCGCCTCCCAGTTCCAGCGCAGCTTTAAGGCCGTGCTGGGCATTACGCCGAAAGCCTATGGCCTTGCCTTGCGCCGCGCGCGTTTGGCTGATGCGCTTCACCAGGAGCCAACCGTGACCGCCGCGCTCTATGCCGCGGGCTATGAGTCGGCCGCCCGCTTTTATGAGACAGCGGCTGACACGCTTGGCATGGCTCCCTCTGTCCACAAGGCTGGCGGGCCAGAACAGAAGGTGTATTTTGCTGTTGCCGAAACAGAGCTGGGCAGCCTGCTCGCGGCGCGGACGATGGTTGGCCTATGTGCGCTCGCATTAGGCGATGATGCGGAGGCTTTGCTGAAAACCCTGCAGGAGCGCTATCCTAAGGCCATGCTCGCTCCGGACGATGACGTGCTCCACGCCTGGCTCGCCGCGACCGTCTCCAGCATACGCGAACCTGAAAAAGCCCGCGCCCTGCCGCTCGATATTCGCGGCACAGCCTTTCAGCAGCGGGTTTGGACGGCCCTGCGCGCCATTCCGCCTGGAGAGACCAAGACCTATGCGCAAATAGCAGCGGATATAGGGGCGCCCAAAGCGGTCCGCGCCGTTGCCAGTGCCTGCGCAGCCAACAAACACGCGCTCGCCATCCCCTGCCACCGCGTCATCCGCACGGATGGCGGCCTTGGCGGCTATCGCTGGGGCATCGCGCGCAAACGGGCGCTGTTGCTGAGGGAGAAGGTCGGCAAGACCAAAGATAAGCCTGAACTAAGCGGCTAAGCGCCACGTATCCTGCACCGTGTTATGCGTGGAATGAAAAGGAGCTGGGCGCAGTGGTTGCTTTGTTGATTGGCCAATATGCAGTGGCCGCCCTCTTTGGCGCGATGGTGTTCTTTCCCATAGTCGTGGCACCGACCACGTTTAAGATTCTCGATGCGAAGAATGCAGGCCTGTTTTTGCGCGCCCTGTTTCCAGGTTACTACGCCTTCATTATCATGGGCTCTTTGGTGGGCGCTGCTGGATTTTATCAGCGACCGCTCATTGCCGCTTTGCTGGGTGCAATCGGCCTGTCAACGCTGTTGGTGCGGCAAGTCCTGATGCCGAAAATCAACGCATGGCGCGACCAAGAGCTGGCCGGTGATACGGGCGCTGCGAAGGCATTTGCGCTTGGCCACAGGCTCTCCGTTGCCATCAACATGGTGCAATTGGGACTGCTGGTTTGGATCTTCTGGCTCCTGCGCTAGCCGTCCGCCAAGGCAGCGCTAACGGCTTTTCCAAGCTGCTCCAGATTGAAGGGCTTTAAGAGCACATCGTGAATCAGCGCGTCGAGATTATGTGCGCGCTCTTTTTGGGCTGAATAGCCTGTCATCATCAAAATGGGCATGGTGGGCGCATGATCTCCTGCGGCCAGCGCGAGCGCGATGCCATCCATCACGGGCATCACAATATCTGTCAGTAGCAAGTCGAAGCTGGCCTCCCGCAGGGCTTCCAGCGCTTCCCCGCCATCGCTGGCGGCCATGGCGCTATGACCATGGGCTTCAAGCGCGCGGCAGACAAAATCGCGGACGGCAGGATCATCCTCTGCAACGAGGATATGCGCCATGGGCTAGCGCGAGCTTTCGTAACCGCCGCGCGGGCGCGCAGCCGCCTTGGGCATGCGCCCTTCGGCAAACACCAGCTCCATTTCCACAGCCTCTTCTGGCATATCGACGATTTCAGTCGCAAAGGCCGCGCGCTGGCCGGGGTATAAGATGTCGGCTTCCGCAGAGAACAGCCAGCGATAGAGCTCTTTGTTGTCGCGGTCGCGCAAAATGCCTTCTAAGGTGGGGATCTTCACCGGCGCATCGGCGATGTTGGTGATGGTGCCGGTGATTTCCTGAACAATCATGCCGTCACGCAGATCCGCTGGCGGTGGTGGCGGCGTTTCCAGCTTCAAGTAGCGGCCCACATTCTCCACAATCACTTTCGGCTCGATCGCCAGCCCTACGGCGGCATAGACGGGCTTGGTGGCTGGGATTTTGGCTGCAATGGTTTCACGCGCCAGCACCAGACCGCCCAGCGCGGACAAAACCAAAGCGGCCAGCACAATCCACCCTGCTGCCATCAACAGCGGCGAGCGCTCCTTATAAACGGCTGGGACCTGGGCTTTGCCATTGCGCACTGCTGAATTCCACGGCAGATCCGGCATGTAGGACTCATCATCACCCTTATCGCCGGCAGATCCGCTTGGGTCATCATCATAGAGCGCGCTATCTTCAGCGCTTGCGGCAGCCGCGGCTTCGTCCTCTACGCCCTCTTCATCAACCGGGGCGGCGACAGGCTCTTCTGTGGGCGCAGGATCACTAAAGGGCGCGCTGTCTTGGGCCGCTTCCTGCGGCGCACGGCGGAAGATTTGGCGGCGGTCTTCGCCCTCGCCAGCTGCTTGCATATTGGCATCGCCAGACAATGTGTCCGCCTCAGCGGGCGCTTGGAACCAAACATGCTTGCAGCGCGCGCAGCGGACACGCCGGCCGCGCGGCTCGAGCAGCTTGGGGTCCACCAAAAACCGGCTACCACAATTCTCACACGAGAGGATCAAGTCGCTGCGCTCCAGGTCTGTAACACTGTGTGGGTTTTTGACCGTTTTTTCCAAGTGTTGCAAGCATGCGAAGGTTAATGCGGCATCGCGCAGCGCATGTCGGCGCGCTGATTGGCTCTTTATTTGCGCGGCTGAGACGCTAAAGTGCGGCGGCAATTCTCCAATGTGAAAAGAGGACGCTCCTTGCCCAAAGCACAGGCCTCGGCGGTTACGCCCACCTTAGAGGGCCCACAATCGGCGAATCGCGTTCGCTTTGAAAATGTGGGCATGCGCTATGGCCTGGGCAAAGAGG
>JBCCDR010000241.1:0-4571 GCA_039030675.1 Pseudomonadota bacterium
CAAACCGGCCAATCCCATGGTCTACATGGACCACATGGTCGCCAGGGCTGAGCTGCGTGACTTCGGTGAGGAAGTTCTCAGCCTTCTTGGTTTTCCGCGCTTTGCGGATGAGCCGGTCGCCCAGAACGTCTTGTTCTGTCAGCCAGGCAAGACCATCGAATTCAAAGCCGCTCTCAAGTGGGAGGACGGCAAGTGCGACGGCTGTGTCCGCAACACCCTTGGCGGCCTGCCCTTTTTCAACCAGTTCCATCTGGTCAATGCCGTGGTCAGCAAGGACTGTAGCGAGGCGCTCGGCTGCGCCGGTTGAATAGGCGACGATGACGGGCTTGAGGCCGCGTTTGCGCACGCTAGTGCAATGCTTCGCGACAGCATCATAGATATTTCCGCCTTCTTTGCGTTCCGGTGCGAAGTTGCGGCCTGCTTTTGCGCCAAGCGATAGGTTGGTGGGCCCGGCCAGTTCAAAAGGTGACAGCGTGACGGCTTGCAGGTCGGTCAGCAGCTGCCCCCATTCTGTTTCGCCCACATAGAGCTGCTCCGGCGGCAACGGTTTGTAAGGCGCAGATAGACTGCCTTCATGGTTCAGCGCCTCTTTGCGCGTTTCATAATAGTCTTGAATAGCCTTGAAGCGCTCACCCGCCGCGCCATCAATGGCTGCGTCTAAGGTCACCGTTGCCTCTTCATACAAAAGGTCAAAGACAGTTTCTAAGCTGCTGAAAAACAGCGGCATCCAATGGTCAATACCTGGTGCGCGCCGGCCTTCGCTGGCTGCGGCATAGATGGGGTCGTCATCCATGACCGTGCCAAACAGTTCCACATAGCGTTTGCGGAACCGGCGGATGGCCTCGGGTGAAAAGTCCAGCTCGCCGGCGGGGACGATTTGCAGCACGTCCAGGCTATGGGTGGTGCGCTGACTGATGGGGTCAAAGGCGCGAAGCGAATCGATTTCATCGCCAAAGAAATCAATGCGGACAGGCTCCGCACTGCCAGAGGGCCAAAAATCAGCCAGACCGCCGCGGATCGCGAAATCGCCAGGCTCATTGACTGTGGTTGCGCGGATATAGCCGCGCTGGGTTAAGAAGTCGGTCAGCTCTTCCATGCTCAAGGCATCGCCGCGCTGCAGCGTCAGCGACGCGCTCGTCAACCAGTCGCGCGGGACAACGCGTTGGCTGGCGGCATTCAAGGTCGTGAGAACGATGCGCGGTCCTTGGGCCTGTGTTTGCAAAGACGCAAGAGCGCGAATGCGGGCCGCGCAGATGTCGGCGTTGGGTGAGACGCGGTCATAGGGCAAACAATCCCAGGCGGGCAGGGTGATTACCTCTACATCGGGCGCGAAGAAACTAAACTGGTCGCGCATTTGCAGCATGCGCGTGTCATCAAGTGCGACGTGTAAGAGGGAAGGCGCGCCATTATCGCCAGACTTGCGCGCAAGTGCTGCCAGCAGCTGAACATCGCTGCCGGGCAGGGCGTTGCTGATGGTCTTGGGGCGGTTGACGCCCGTCAGGCGCGCCAGCAAGTCTTGCGTAATGGCCAAGGCGCTACCAGCCCAGCTTCATGGTGTCCTGGATGTAATCCAGTTTTTGCATGTCTTTCATCATCGCCGTGTCAAACGCCGGTGGCGGCGGCTGTTTGCCGGTTATCCAGGCCATGATGTCCACATCTTGCTGCATCATCAGCGCTTCGAGCCAGGTGATATCATCCTCAGTCAGGCTATCTGCGCGCGCTTCCACATAGCCGCCTAGCATGATGTCGGCTTCTTTTGTGCCGCGGTGGCTGGCGCGAAATTTCAGGCGCCGTAAGCGCGGGTCATCAGCAATCATTTTTTATGTCCAAACTGTTGCCGGTGTTTCTGGGCTGTCTCTGAGGGGATGTATTGCTAATGTGGCAGCATGACAACCCGCCCCGTAGAGAAGCCCCGTGCGACCTGACGTCCTTTTTCCTGTGTTTGCAGATGTGGGCACTTTGTCTGGCGTGGGGCCAAACCTCAAAGCTAACCTCGCGCGGCTGAAAATTACCCGTGTTGTTGACCTGCTCTGGCATTTGCCAACCAGCTCCATAGACCGCCGGCCGGTTGATGCTCTGTCGTCAGCGCATGTGGGCAGTGTTGCCACGGTGGATGTGCGCATTGGGATGCATGAGAAAGCACCGTCCTCAAAAGCACCGTGGCGGATTTTCAGCCAGGACAAGGCCGGCCATGAGCTTCTACTGGTCTATTTTTCCGCCAAAGCTGATTACCTCGCGCGGCTTTTGCCGGAAGGGGAGATGCGCCGGGTTTCTGGCGTCATTGAAGCCTATGGCTCTCGCCTCCAAATGGTGCATCCTGACTATGTCGTGCTCCAACAGGATACGGGCGCTATACCCGCGGTCGAACCTGTTTATCCGCTGACGCAGGGCCTTACCCTCAAACGTTTATCAGGTTTCGTAGGCCAGGCCCTGGCGCACATGCCTGCGCTGGCCGAGTGGATTGAGCCCTCCGTGTTAAACCAGCGCGATTGGCCCTCCTGGCAAAGTGCTTTGACAGACCTGCATAAACCCTCCGCACCGGGCGCCTATAGCGAGGCGAGAGCGCGCCTCGCCTATGACGAAATATTCGCAAACCAATTGACCATCGGCATCCTGCGCCGCCGGGCACGGGCGCGGCGGGGGCGGGCGCTTCCGGGGACGGGGGCGCTGCAAGACAAGGTTCTCAGCCAATTGCCGTTCAAGCCTACCGGCGCGCAGCAGCGCGCCGTTGGCGAAATCACCGGCGATATGGCGCAGGACACCGTCATGACGCGGCTGCTGCAGGGGGATGTGGGCTCCGGCAAAACGCTGGTGGCGCTCATGGCCATGCTGGCTGCCGTGGAAAGCGGGGCGCAGGCGGTGATGCTGGCGCCGACAGAGATTTTAGCGCGCCAACATGGCGACACACTGGCTGATATGCTCAACGGCAGCGGCGTGCGCTTGGCTGTTCTCACCGGCCGCGATAAGGGCGCTGCCCGCAAAGCCATCCTAGAAGACTTGGCCAGCGGAGACATCAATATCCTGGTGGGCACACATGCGGTGTTCCAAGACAGCGTGACGTACCAGGATTTAGGCCTTGTGGTGATTGATGAGCAGCACCGCTTTGGCGTGCATCAACGTTTGATGATGAGCCGCAAGGGCCAACAGCGCCCGGATTTGCTGGTGATGACGGCAACGCCAATTCCACGCACCCTCACGCTTGCAGCCTATGGCGAAATGGCTGTCTCTAAGCTGGATGAAAAACCCCCGGGGCGTCAACCCATCGACACCCGCGTGGTTTCGCTGGGCCGGCTTGAAGACATCATCAACGCCCTGCGGCGCGCGCTGGCAGAAGGCGCGCAGGTCTATTGGGTGTGTCCGCTGGTGGAAGAGTCAGAACTGACCGACCAAGCAGCGGCTGAAGCCCGTCATGCCTTTCTGGATAAGCTCTTCCCAGGCAGCGTGGGCCTGGTCCACGGGCGCTTATCAGCACTGGAGAAAGATGTTGCCATGGAGGCCTTTGTCGCCGGCGAGACGCGTATTCTTGTTGCGACGACAGTCATTGAGGTGGGCGTTGATGTGCCCAACGCCACCATCATTGTCATAGAGCAAGCCGAACGCTTCGGCCTGGCACAGCTGCATCAATTGCGCGGGCGTGTGGGGCGCGGGCGCAAGAAATCTGTTTGTTTGCTCCTGCGCGGTGAAAACCTGTCAGAAACGGCTCAGGCGCGGCTGAAGATATTGCGCGAGAGCGAAGATGGTTTCCGCATTGCTGAAGAAGATTTGCGCTTGCGCGGTAGCGGCGAGATTTTAGGGACTCGGCAGTCAGGTTTGCCCGCCTTCAAGCTTGCCAATTTAGACGAGCATCAAGCGCTGCTGCAGGTGGCTGATGATGATGCACGTTATCTGCTTGAGCTGGATGAGGCGCTCGAAACCGATAGAGGCAAAGCCGCTCGCACACTGCTGTATTTGATGGAGCGTGACGATGCGGTGCGCCTGCTGGATGCTGGCTAACGCTCGATATCGCGTTTGACAGGCATCACCTCGTCTTCTTCAGGCACCGGGTGCTCGCCTGCGGCCTTCTCCATGCGCTCCGGCGGGGTGACGAGCCCTGCGGAGATGACATATTTAACGCCTTCTTCTACCGTCATGTCGAGATATGTCACATCATCTTTAGGCACAAAGAGAAGAAAACCTGACGTTGGATTAGGCGTGGTCGGCAGGAAGACATTGACCATCTCAACGCCATTCCTGGTGGCGATCTCGCCTTCCGTGGGCGCTGTTATGAAGGCAATCGCATAAAGTCCGCGGCGGGGATACTCTACCAGTACGACATCGCGGAACGACATGGAGGATTGGCTGATAATCGTCTCAAAAATCTGCTTGAGCGTCCGATAAATGGTGCGCACGACGGGCAGATTATCGACCAATCGTTCGCCAAGGTTGATGAGACTGCGGCCGAAGAAATTCGCCGTAATCATTCCGAGAAGAATCAGGAAAATCACAACAACGAGGACGCCGAGCCCTGGGATGCCAACAGGCAAATAGGTTTCCGGATTGTATTTTGCTGGAATCAGCGGCGTGATTCGCCG
>JBCCDR010000242.1:0-4547 GCA_039030675.1 Pseudomonadota bacterium
ATGAGGTTCTGCACCGTCTCCTTGCCGAGATAATGGTCAATCCGGAATATGGCGTCTTCGTCAAAGACCGCGCCGACGGCATCGTTGACCTCTTTGGCGCTTTTTAGGTCTTTGCCGATTGGCTTTTCTAACACAATGCGCGCGCCGGGGCTTTTAAGGCCGGCTTTGTTCAAGTTGTGGGACACAGCGCCGTAAATGGCTGGAGGCAGCGCCAAATAGAACACGCGCTGGACCGCATCGCGGCCTTTGAGTTGCTCTGCGAGGTCAGACCAATCCGCGCCTTCGCTGGCGGCATCAATGCTTGCATAGCGCAAATGGCCCGCAAAGCGCGCCCATTCCTCCGGCTCCACGCAATCGCCGGGATAGAAGGCACAAAAGCTCTCATAGCATTGCGTGCGAAAGGCCTCATCGGTCATCTGCGTCCGCGATACACCAATAAGGCGCGAGGCCTCCGGAATTTGCCCATCGCGCCACCGGTGGAACAGGGAGGGGATAAGTTTGCGCTGGGCTAAATCACCCGCGGCGCCGAACACAATCAGGTCGAAGGACCCTACAGGCAGAAGCTGGGCTTTCTCGCCATCCTCCAAAGCACCAACCTGCGAAACGTCCATGCGTGTCTACCTTGTCAAAGCCGCTGCGGCGGCTGCATTAGCGCGCACTTGGTCTAGCGCTAGCGGCCCTTTTGGCACAATCCAGCTGCCGCCCACACATAAGACCGAACGCTGCGCTAACCAGTCAGGCGCGCTCGCCAGCGTAATCCCGCCTGTGGGGCAAAACTGGCAGCTGTGAAACGGCGCGCTGAGCGCTTTGAGCGCTGGCAAGCCGCCTGAGGCTACTGCGGGGAAAAACTTGAAATGGCTGAGCCCTAAATCAAGGCCGCGCATGATATCCCCAGCATTGGCAACGCCAGGCAAAAAGGGCATCTGCATGTCCGCAGCCGCCTTGGCAAGCGGCGCCGTTAGGCCTGGTGAGACAACAAACTTCGCGCCAGCGCGCGCCACGTCTTCTAGCTGCGTCTCATTGAGGACAGTACCGGCGCCAACAACTGCGCCTGCCACAGCCGACATCTCTGCGATAGCCTCCAGAGCGCAGGGCGTACGCAGCGTCACTTCCAGCTGCGTCAAGCCACCAGCCACCAACGCTTCGGCCAGCGGCCCGGCCTGCGCGACATCGTCAATCACCAAGACGGGAATGACGGGCGCAGCGCGCATGATGTGATCAATGCCGTCCACGTCGCTTTTTACTCTCACTCACTGATATCAATTTAGGTGCATTGTGCTTAAGGATACGCGCCATCGCTATACGCAGTTTGACTCTGACTTTTGAAATTCATTCTACCATTTGGCGCTCACTTCAAAACTCCAATTTCCATTTCTTGTACGCAGGAAAGGGACGAAACAAAAATGTTGGTAATTGGGTCTGAACCCATAAAAATTGCTGCCAGATGATACAGTGTTAACAACCAAAATTCTACATCGTTAGAGGATCTTAGGCCAATGCAACGTGGGAAATTGGTAGAGTGATTAAATCAAATTTTTTTCGTGCGATGGCAGAGGCTGTTCTGCCACAGAAAAAGAAAGAAGATACTGTACCATTTAAATTGAATGAGGCTGTTAATTTCGACTTGGAAACTATTTTCATTGCTGTTCCGAAGACGGGTACTACATCCATACGTGAACAACTCACACAGCCAGGCCCAAGTCTTATTCCTAATCCGCACCTGACCATCGTGCAGATACGTGACAGTCTCTATACATTTTTCCTTCGCCAACACTTGGGTAGCAACAAGAGCTTCCCGACAGATCCGAGCGATACATTGAGTGATAAGGAAATTCGTGCACTGGCAGACAGTACTTTTGACAAGTTCTTCAAAATTTCCAGTGTAAGAAACCCTTGGGCGCGGACACTTTCTTTATATAATCGACGTGAAGGGCTACAAATGGCAAGCACGCTGGATTTCGACACGTTTTGCAAACAGCTCAGATACGCTTCCGATACCTGTCTTCATCCAACGAGGTTGCTAAACCAACTGGATTGGATGACCGACGAGAATGGCACCATGCTTGTTGATTATGTGCTCAGACTTGAGGAACGAGAGAAGGGTATTTGCGACATCAATGAGCGTACAGGTGGGAAGCTGAAGCTTGAGAATCTGCATTTGAATGAAAATAGTGATTCCGCTGCAGCGTCTTACAAGGAAGCCTATTCACGCGAATCAAAGCAACATGTGGCAGCTATTTTCAAGCGGGATATCGAGTTCTTTGACTATGAATTTTAGCGCCGTAACTACCCCCCTGACGAACTCCTTTTCGGAAAGATGCCGCCATTATGCATCTGTGAGTTAAGCCCTTCGATCGAGACCACATTGCTCAGTCGCCTCATTCACCAATGTCGGTGCAAATATATTTCGTTTCCAAATATTCATCGATGCCCTCATGGCTACCTTCACGGCCAAGGCCCGATTGTTTAATGCCGCCAAAGGGCGCGACTTCTGTGGATATGATACCTGTGTTGACGCCAATCATCCCCGCTTCAATCCCTTCCGACAGGCGGTGCATGCGTCCTAAGTCCTTGGTGAAGACATAGGCAGCAAGGCCGAACTCACTGGCATTGGCCAGTGTGATGGCGTCTGCTTCCGTCTCGAAGCGGATGAGCGGCGCGAGGGGGCCGAAGGTCTCTTCGCGCGCCATGAGCATGTCCTGCGTTGCGCCGGATAAGACTGTGGGCTCGAAGAACTGGCCGCCCAGGGCATGTGGCTTGCCGCCGGTCGTGACCGATGCGCCTTTGGCCAGTGCGTCGGCCAGGTGCTCGCTCACCTTTTGTACCGCTGCATCATCGATCAGCGGCCCGATCTGAACGCCATCCTCAAAGCCGTCGCCAACTTTTAGATTTTGCGAGCGCTCCGTCAGTGCCGCGGTGAAGGCGTCATAGGCGCCGGCTTGAACATAAATCCGATTGGCGCATACACAGGTCTGGCCGGCATTGCGGAATTTGCACAGGATGGCGGCATCAGCGGCTTTGTCGATATCGGCGTCATCCATCACAACAAAGGGCGCATTGCCGCCAAGTTCAAGGGAGAGCTTCTTCACCGTCTCAGCACTCTGGCGCATCAACAGCCGGCCGATGGGCGTGGACCCTGTAAAGCTGAGTTTGCGGACAATGTCGCTTTGCGTCAGCACGCCGCCAAGCGTCGCCGGGTCCCCCGTAATGACATTGAAGACGCCTGCCGGAATGCCAGCCTCATCAGCCAGCTGGGCCAGCGCGAGCGCTGACAGCGGTGTTTGTTCGGCAGGTTTGACGATGAAGCTGCAGCCGGCCGCTAGCGCCGCGCCGGCTTTACGGGTGATCATGGCGATCGGGAAGTTCCAAGGCGTGATGGCCGCTGCAACGCCAATGGGCTGCTTGATGGTGGTGATGCGCAGCTGCCGCTGGTGGCCGGGGATAGTATCCCCATAGGTGCGTTTGGCCTCCTCGGCGAACCACTCAAT
Organism: Pseudomonadota bacterium; assembly: GCA_039030675.1. GTDB lineage: Bacteria > Pseudomonadota > Alphaproteobacteria > Sphingomonadales > CAKZYD01 > CAKZYD01. Next base: position 3,489 of record JBCCDR010000242.1, read on the forward strand.
GAAGGAGGCGCCATAGACGACCTCGCCAGCCGCTTCGGCCAGCGGTTTGCCCTGTTCGAGGGTCACGAGCTTTGCAAGATCATCCTTGTTGGCCAGGATGAGATCATGCCAGCGCCGCAGCAGCGCGCTACGCTCTTTGCTGGTGGTTTGCCGCCAGGCTGAAAAGGCCTCATTGGCTGCCGCGACCACATTTGCAGTCTCCTCCGCACTCAGGCTGGGCACAGTGCCAATTGTCTCGCCTGTGGCTGGGTTGGTGACTGGAAACGCCGCGCCGGAGGCAGCATCTTGCCAGGCGCCGTTTACATAGACTTGGTTTTTGAGGAGGGCTGGGCTCGACATATTGTCACCATTTGAAAAAAATTATGAACTCCAGGCCCTTCTAGCGATATCGTGAGCCTCAAGAAAGCAGAATGGTGCTGGCGCGCGGTCCTTCGCCTTTGTGGCGTCTAGCGCTACATGCCAAGCACAGTAGAAGAGGAAAGCGAAATGCCCGCCGTCCAAGCCATCGATATTGTCGTGAACGCCTTCACGCCGCGCGAAGTGCAAAATGGTCAAACCGGCTTTGACGTCAATTTTATGCGGCAGGTGCGCATGCCTGAAGACATGCATGGCGGGGTGAGCATTGAGGACTATCTGCGTCGCATGGATGCCGCTGGGGTGGAGCGCAGTTTGCTGATTGCCGTGCGCGCAGGCGAGCGCAATTGGAAGGGCAGTTTTGAGATCCCCTATGATCAAATTGCAGCCTATTGCGATCAATACCCAGACCGGTTTTCAGGGCTGGCGGGGGTGGACCCAACCCGCGGCGTTGAGCAGCTGAAAGACCTGGACTATGCCGTCAATGAGCTAGGCTTTGTGGGCGCGCATTTCTACCCGCATTGGTACCGTATGCCGCCCGATGCGCCGCTCTGCTATCCCATCTATGCCCGCTGCGTTGAGCTCGATATCCCCATCATGATGCAAGTGGGGCAGAACCTGATTTACCAAAAAGAGGTGCGGCTCCCCTCAGTTGCCAAGCCGATTTTGCTCGACCAAGTGGCCATCGATTTTCCGGACTTAAAG
>JBCCDR010000243.1:0-4544 GCA_039030675.1 Pseudomonadota bacterium
CGTCTGCCGCACACGCAGCTGCTGAGAGAAAAGAACAGCTCCTTGCCAAGCTCAGTCATGATGTGCGCACGCCGGTCAATGCCATCGCTGGTTTCACCCAGCTCCTGCGCACCGACTTGCCCGGCGACCTGCCGGAAGAGACGCGCAAGTACTTAGACCTGGTCGCAGACAATACGGCCGAGCTAGCGGCTATGTTGGATGATCTGTTTGGCGACACTGAACGCGCAGATGGCCCGTCATCACAGCCAGGCGCCACCCAAGCTGAGGATTTAAAGCAGGCTTAAGTCTTTTGGCTAGGCAGCCGCTTTGGGCTCAGCCTTTTTCAGCTCTTTCTCTGTCTCTTTTGTCTCAAAAGGCCCGCGCAGGGCTTTAAAGCGGCCCATCACATGGTCTGCCCAGAAATGAACGTCCCAGTTTTCGACATTCTTGCGCAGCGCATCCATACGCCGGCGGCGCTCTTCCATGGACATGTCCAGCGCTTCATCAATGGCGCGGTCCATATCGTCATGGGAGTAGGGGTTTGTCATGATCGCGTCTGGCAGTTCAGCCGCTGCGCCTGCAAATTCTGACAAGACCAGCGCGCCGGGCTCCCCATTTTGCGCTGCGATAAACTCTTTGGCGACAAGGTTGAGGCCGTCGCGCAGTGGCGGGGTCCAGCACACATCAGCAGCGCGGTAGTAGCACACAAGCTCATTAAAGGGCACAGGCCGCGTTGACAACATGATAGGCGTCCACGTCAAATTGCCGTGCTTGCCGTTAATGGCGCCAACCAGCTGTTCCACTTCTTGCTGGGCGATGCGGTAGCCCTCTGTGTTCATAGCGGGCGCCACGCAAATCAAAAACAGCTTAATTTTGTTCTTTAGCTCCGGCCGGCGCGTTAGCAGGCGGTCAAAGCCTTCCAGCAGCTGTTTCGAGCCCTTCACATAGTCAACACGGCCCACGGAGACGAGCAGCTTCTGATCCCCAATTTCATTGCGGATTTCAAAGACTTTTTGGCCCGCATCGAAGGTGGACAGATGCTCGTTGATAACCGCTGGGTTGGTCCCAATCGGCCAGGCGTCTAGTTCCACCTTGCGGCCTTCATGGTGCAGCGATTGCACGACCGTGGGTTCTGACAGGGCGGCCCCTTTATCAACAAAGGGCAGCCCTACGACCACGCGTTCGCCAAGCTCCACGCCGCGCAGAGCGCGCGCAACGCCAGCGAAATTCTCAGCATAGCGGGGGATGTGAAAGCCGAGCAGGTCGCAGCACAGCAAGCTGTCGACGATCTCTTCACGCCACGGCAAAATGTTAAAGACATCCGCGCTGGGGAAGGGCGTGTGGTGGAAAAACGCGATACGCGCATTTGGCTTTTTCTGTCGGATATAGGAGGGCACAAGCCAGAGATTATAGTCATGCACCCAGATGATTGCATCGTCGGAGGCCTGCTCTATGGCTGCGTCCGCAAACTGCTTATTGACCTGGCGAAACGTCTCCCAATCGACGGCGTCATAATTAAACATCCAGGGGAAGGAGTGCAGGATGGGCCAGAGCGCTTCTTTAGAGGTCACGTGATAAAATGATTTGACCTGCTCTTGCGTCATGGGAATGCGGAACACTTCATATTGGCCGAAAGAGTCATCGATTTCGATGCGCTGCTCAAAGTCGGCCACGCCTTCCTGCTCAGACTGTTTCCACGCAATCCAGCAGCCTTTATCGACCGAGCCGAAAAAGCCTTTCAGCGCCGGGACCACACCGTTGGGACTTTTGTTTTCCCGAAAAACGATCTCGCCGTTTTCTTCGACCTCTTCATAGGGTTGGCGGTGATATACAATGACCAGTGACGATTTCGTCATCAAGCAGTCTCCATGGGGGCGGTCAGTTGAAAATAGTGCAGCGCTTGTGTGATCCCAGCGGCGCCGGGGGCGCTGGCTTTAAAAATATGTTCTGCATCAGGCAGAGCCGCCTCAAGGGCTGGCTCCCTATTGCCGACAGCAACAGCATTCAGGCCGGTATGGAACAGAGACAAATCATTGAGCGTGTCCCCAGCGGCTAAAACAGCTTCAGAGCGAATGTCGAGCATCTCTATCAGCTTAAGCAGGGTGGGGCCCTTCTGAATGCCGCGCGGCAGCACGTCAAAGAAAGTGTCATCTGACACGATGGCATCATAACCCGCGTCCTCAACGGCTGCTTTTGCTGCATGCGCTTTGTGCACGTCGGAAATGAAGTACGAGCGGCGGCGGCCGCCATACACGCCCTGCAGCGTTAAGTGATCCTCATGCTGCGCGAGCACCTGCTGGGCTGTTGCATCGCCCTGCCAGTGGCTGTCAATCCAGGCCTCCAGGGGCGCGACCGGAGCGAAGTTGTGCCCATCAAAAACCGATGTGCCAACGTCGCCAATGATGAACTGCGGCCGCGGAACGCCTTCTTCTTCAATGAGATAGCGGACATGGGCTGCATCACGGCCTGTCACAAAGATAAGCGCGGTATGCGTTTGCTGTCTTAAGTAGTCATAGAGGGCTGCCCGCTCGTCTTGCGAGCCGCCTAAAAAAGTGCCGTCCAAGTCTGTTGCAAGAACAGCGTGCGCTTTCTGAACGCGGTGTGCCAGCTGACGCTGGTGGGGTGACAACATGGGTCTCTGCTTTGGCGTGCAGCATTTCATTGCTGCAGTGCACAACGTAATCGAATAAGGTTAAAAAAGCAAATACCCAGCGTTACCGCACGGGTCCGATCAATGTGCCCAGATAGGATTGATGCGCTGGTAAATGGATGACGCCGTCTTTTGAGAACCCTGTCAGCCCGTCAATTGGAAGCGTTTCCAGCGCGCTAAAGGGCGCCGGCAGCGTGGTGTCCGTTGGGCCGAAATTTTGCGCAACAACAACGGTTTTACCGTCATAGCTGCGGCTGAAACACATGTGCCGGTTGCCCACTTCGTGGAACACCATGTCGCCAAGGCGCAAGGCTGCATGCGTTTTGCGCAGGCTTAGAAAGTTCCGGGTGAAGCTGAAGATGGAGTGCGGGTCTGTTTCCTGCGCTGCAACAGATTTGAGGATATGCGCGTTGGGAATCGGTAGCCATGCCGGCACCGTCGTAAAGCCCGCACGCGGATCAGCATCGGTCCAGGGGAAGGGGGTGCGGCAGCCATCACGGCCGCGGAATTCCGGCCAGAAGTTCAGGCCATAAGGGTCCACGATAAGATCATAGGGGATATCCACCTCGGGCAGCCCCAACTCTTCACCTTGATACAGAAACACCGTGCCGCGCAGGGAGAGGAGCAGAACGATCAAAGATTTGATGAACTCCGGCGGCGCGCTTTGGCCGCCCCAGCGGCTGGCGACCCGCTCGACGTCATGATTGGAAAAGGCCCAAGCGGGCCAGCCCTGCGAATCATCAGCGCTGAAGGCGTCGATGTTCTCGCGCATGACCGATAAATCAAAGTCGTTCTTCAAAAGCGCAAAGGAATAGCCGGTGTGTAGCGGGCCCCCGGGGCCGGCATATTCTGCAATGCGTTCAATGGAGTTGTCGCAGGCGACCTCGCCAAGCAGCAAAATGTCTGGATAGAGCTCCGCCAGATTGCGTAGCCGTTCCAGAAAGCGCCGCGTTTCCGGCTGCGACTTATCATAGAGATGCAGCTGCCGGTTATAGGGGTTCTCCGGCTGCACACCGTCCGTATCAGGATGGCCATCTGGGCGCGCCGGGTTATCGCGCAGGTCCGGATCATGGGTGAGGAAGTTCACGGCATCCAGCCGAAACCCATCCACCCCGCGGTCCAGCCAAAACTGGCACTCCGCGAGCAAAGCATCCTGCACATCGCGGTTATACAGGTTCAGGTCCGGCTGTTCGGTCAGGAAATTGTGCAAATAATATTGCTGGCGCCGCCCCTCCCACGTCCAAGCAATGCCGCCAAAAATGGAGAGCCAATTGTTAGGCGGGCTGCCGTCTGGTTTGGGGTCAGCCCATACATACCAATCCGCCTTCGCATTGGTCCGGTCCCGCCGGCTTTCCTGAAACCAACTGTGTCGCAGCGACGTATGGCTCAGCACCATATCGATGATGATTTTCAGGCCCAACCGATGCGCCGTGGCAATCATCTCATCGGCGTCGTCAAGCGTCCCAAAAATGGGGTCGACCTGGCGGTAATCCTCCACATCATAGCCGAAATCGACCATGGGTGATTTAAAGAACGGCGACACCCAAACCGCATCCGCGCCCAAATGCGCCACATGGCCCAGGCGCTGCGTAATGCCTTTCAGATCGCCAATCCCATCGGCGTTGCTGTCCTGAAAGCTGCGCGGATAGATCTGATAAATCGTCGCGCCGCGCCACCAATCTGTCATTGTGTTGTCAGTCCATGATGTCTGCCCGTCAAGAAGACCCTTATGCCGCAAAAGTGTCAACGCTGCGTTGCCAACGCAAACGCCCAAATCGTGTGAATTTGGCAACAGATCTGGGTGCCTGTGCACACAAATTGACACAGCTGGAGAAAATTGGTCTGGACAAATTTTTTTGGAAAGGTTCAATTAAGGGCATAAAACCGTCGGACGGGGACGGTGACAGAATTCATA
>JBCCDR010000244.1:0-4533 GCA_039030675.1 Pseudomonadota bacterium
GCTTTTGTGCGCGACCATGGCTGCGGGGTCCGCGTTCAGCGTGTCGTCTTGAGTCAAAGCGCCGCTCAGTTTGAGAAACGTATTCATGCCAATTTATCCTTCATTCAGCACAGGGTTGATGTTTCGTTAGCAAGAATAGCAAGAGGCGTGCCAAACTGAGAATTCTCAATAAGTATATGAAATATATAGATAAATTAGATATCCATATATGTTAAAAAATTCAATAAAGTAATAAAAGTTTTAATTCTATCGAGTTTTGTTACTATACTGCATGGCTCAGCAACGTCCGCCCATCATCGGGGAATCCCCCGCGTTTTTAGACATTATCGACCAGGTCAGTGTTGCTGCGCCGTTGGAGCGGCCTGTCTTGGTCATTGGCGAGCGCGGTACAGGCAAGGAGTTGATTGCCGGGCGCCTGCATTACCTCTCGCAGCGCTGGGATGGGCCCTATGTGGAGATGAATTGCGCGGCGCTGCCGGAGACCTTGCTGGATGCTGAGCTATTTGGCTATGAGCCCGGTGCTTTTACCGGCGCTGGAAAGGCCAGGGCAGGGCGGTTTGAAGCGGCCGATGGAGGCACCCTGTTCTTAGATGAAATCGCGACTCTATCCCGCGCAAGCCAAGAGCGGCTGCTCCGCATCGTGGAATATGGCGAATTCCAGCGCCTTGGCTCCAATGACGTCCGCCGCGTTGATGTGCGGCTGGTGGGCGCCACCAATGTAGATTTGCCAGCGGAGGTCGAAGCAGGCCGGTTTCGCGCTGACCTGCTTGACCGGTTGAGCTTCGAAGTGATCACACTGCCGCCCTTGCGCGCCCGCACAGGCGATGTGGCCGCGCTTGCCACGCACTTTGGCCGCGCCATGAGCGTGGAGCTTGAGCGGCCGGACTTCCCTGGATTTTCAGAGCGTGTGATGCGCCAGCTGGAGGGCTATACCTGGCCAGGCAATGTGCGTGAGCTAAAGAATACGGTCGAAAGGGCCGTCTATCGCTGGCCCGGTGAGGCAGGGCCTATTGATGCCGTGAATTTCGATCCCTTTGCCTCTCCTTATCGGCCAGCGTCTCCCACGCAGAAGACGCAAGAAGCGTCATCGCCTGCACCGGCTCCCGCGTCATTGAGCTACGCGGCGCCATTCAACTTAAAATCGGAAATTACCGCAACAGAGATTGCCATGCTCACGGCGGCGCTGGAGGCAGCCAAGCATAACCAAAAGGCCGCAGCGAAACACTGCGGCCTTGGCTATGAACAATTCCGCCATTTGGCGAAAAAGCATGGGCTGATTTAGGCAGCAGCTTGCACAAGCCCGCGCAGCGCAGACAGCGTATCGCTGGGTTCCGGCCGCACAGTGTAGTCGGCGTCAACTTCTGCATAGCGCACGCTGCGACCCTGGTCGACGATGAGGCGCGTTGGGATGGGCAGGCGCCAGGTGTCATCGCCGTTGTATTCAGGCAGGGTAAAGCCGCCGAGCTTGCCATAGATATCGCGCAGGGCTTCCGGCAGGACGAAGGAGACGCCAAGCTCGCGGGCATAGTCCGTGCCCGGGTCGCTTAAGATCGTGAGGCTCAGGCCTTCTTTCTCCACCATCGCTTTGGATTTCTCAGGCGTTTGCGGGGAGATGACCACCAGTTTGCCGCCGGCTGCCGCAACGTCGCCTGCAATCTCATCCAGTGCTTTGAGCTCAATCATACAATAAGGACACCAGGCGCCGCGGAAGAAGCTGATGACCAAGGGGCCTTGGCTTAAAAGCGCGCTGGAAAAGACGTCGTCCCCATTCTGGTCTTTCAGAGTGAAGGCGGGCAGGGCGCTGCCCACACCGATAGCCTCGCTTAAAATGCCCGACGCGCGCAGGTCCCGCGTGGCGCCATGCATGATAGCCAGCGCCTCATCTGGCACTTGCTTTTCAAAGCCTTCTTTAAAGGCGTCTAGTTTTGCTTGGAGGCTCATTGGCCTGTTCCTTTCTGACGATTTGATTGACCCCAATGTAACGCGAAATGCCTTGCCTGAGTAGCGGCGCGCAAAGCGACGCACCGTTTCGGCAAGCCAAACAGTCACAGATGCGTGAGGTCACGCTGCCGCAGGGTGCGCCGGTCCCTTGACTCAGTGCGAAAATGAAAACATTAAAAGAACATAGTGGAACAAGAGGTGTTCAATGCCGCGCATGGACCTACAAGAGAAGCTGGGCGTTTTGGCCGACGCGGCCAAATACGATGCGTCTTGTTCGTCCTCAGGCTCGAACCGCAAGAATTCGCTCAAGAGCGGGGGCATTGGCTCCACAGAAGGCATGGGCATCTGCCACAGCTATGCGCCGGATGGTCGCTGCATTTCGCTCCTGAAAATCTTGCTGACCAACTACTGCATGTTCGATTGTGCCTATTGCATCAATCGCAAGTCCTCCAACGTACGCCGCGCCCGCTTCACTGTGGATGAGGTGGTCCAGCTCACCATGGATTTTTACCGGCGCAATTATATTGAAGGCTTGTTTCTTTCTTCCGGCATCATCCGCTCGTCGGATTACACCATGGAACAATTGGTTGAAGTCGCGCGCAAGCTGCGCGTGGAGCAGCGCTTTGCCGGCTATATTCATCTCAAAACCATCCCCGATGCGGACCCGGAGTTGTTGCGCCGGGCGGGTCTGTATGCGGACCGGCTCTCAATCAATATCGAGCTGCCCCAGCAGAACAGCTTGAAGACCCTCGCGCCTGAAAAGGATGGCCGGCGTATCCGCCAAGCCATGGGCAAAATGCGGCTGAAAATTGAAGAAGCGCGCTATGAGCGTAAATCCAGCCGGAAGGCGCCGCAGTTCGCGCCTGGCGGCCAATCCACCCAGATGATCATTGGCGCTGACAAGGCCCGCGACAGCGATATCTTGACCACATCAAGTCAGCTCTACAGCGGCTATCACCTCAAGCGCGTGTATTATTCCGCCTTCTCGCCCATTCCGGATTCCTCCACGGTCTTACCCTTGGTCAAGCCGCCGCTCATGCGCGAACACCGCCTATATCAGGCCGATTGGTTGCTGCGCTTTTATGGTTTTGACCTGGGCGATGTGAAAGACGCCACGGAGGGTGGCATGCTGGATTTGGAGATTGACCCAAAGCTTGCTTGGGCCTTGAAACACCGCGGCTTGTTTCCCGTTAACATCAACCGCGCGGATAAAGAAATGCTGCTCCGGGTGCCTGGCCTTGGCACAAAGGCAGTTGGCCGCATTCTCTCTGCGCGCCGGTATCGCAGCTTGCGCTTGGAAGACTTAGCGCGGCTCACGGCGTCGGTTAAAAAAATGCGGCCCTTCATTATCGCGCAAGGCTGGCATCCCGGTCCTTCGCTTGATGCCATGGACTTGCGCGCACGGCTTGCGCCTGCGCCTAAGCAGCTTGATCTGTTTGCCGCCTAATGCGCGTTATCACGCTGGATTTCGAAGCCGATTATGAAGGCTGGCGGCGCGGCGCGCGGCAAGCCTTGATGGAGGGTGTACCGCTTGAGGACATTGAGTTTCGCGTTGCAGGCGATGCGCCGAGCTTGTTTGCTGAAAACACTCCAGATCAAAGTCCGCTTGCTCGTTCCACACTGCGCGTGCCGCGGGATTTTCCCCAACTTGCGCAGCGTGTGATTTGCCATTCCGACACGGAGCGCTTTCGCCTGCTCTATGCATTGCTTGGCCGTCTGCAAGACGAGCGCTCCTTGCTTAAAAACCGCGCAGATGCGCTGGTCCATAGGGTGAACGGCCTTGCCAAGGAGATTGGCCGCGATAAGCATAAGATGACCGCCTTTGTCAGGTTCCGCTTGGTGGAAGGCTCCGAGCCTGAGCACTATGTGGCCTGGTTTGAGCCAAGCCACTATTCACTTGATTACACAGCGCCGTTTTTCGTGCGCCGCTTTGCCGGGATGCAGTGGTCCATTGTCACGCCCTATCGCTCTGCCCACTGGGATGGTGCGTCTCTGAGCTTCGGCGCTGGAGCCGCTAAGCGCGATGTGCCGCAAGAGGATAAGCTAGAGGACTATTGGCGTACCTATTATGCCCACATCTTCAATCCGGCCCGCGTTAAGCTGAAAGCCATGCAGGCGGAAATGCCAAAGAAATACTGGAAAAATCTGCCCGAAGCAGAGCTCATCCAGTCGCTCACACATCAAAGCGAGGGGCGCACGCGCACTATGCTTGCAAACGCGCCAACTTTGCCGGTGGTGCGTGAAGAGGAGGCACAAGACTTACCTAAAGATGAGGTGACCAGTCTCTCAAGCCTGCGAGTGCAGCTTAGCACGTGCCAGGCATGCCAGCTGTGCCACGGCGCAACCCAGGTGGTGCCAGGTGAGGGCCCGGACAGAGCGCGCATCATGCTGGTGGGTGAGCAGCCCGGTGACCAGGAGGACCTTGCTGGCCGGCCCTTTGTTGGCCCGGCGGGGGATGTGCTCAACAAAGCGTTGGTCGATGCCGGCTTGGAGCGCGTCGACGTGTATATCACCAATGCCGTCAAACACTTTAAATACACCATGCGCGGCAAACGGCGGCTTCATCAGCCTCCCAATTCGGGCGAGATTGAC
>JBCCDR010000245.1:0-4531 GCA_039030675.1 Pseudomonadota bacterium
CAGAAATGATCTGCGCGCACGGTTTAACATCGGACACGCCGCCAGCGCCTTGGCCCATGGGAAAGCAGGATGTATCGGCGTCCAAGTCGTCAAGCTGGCCGGAGATACCGCCCATCACGCCTGCTTTTGTGGCCGTCTTCGCTTGCTGGGGAAAAGGCTGAATATCGCCGGGCCTTGCCTCCCAATCATCGGTATAGGCATTGCGGCGCACACGCATTGTTTTGCCAGAATAACTGCGTGTGATGACGGTATCATCATCGCGGGCGGAGAGGATTTTATCCTTATACATCTGCGCGGCATGGGCTTCTGTTGACGCAATAAAGCGCGTGCCGACCCAAACGCCCTGGCAGCCAAAGGCGAGCGCGGCGGCAAGCCCGCGGCCGTCGACAATGGAGCCAGCCCCAACAACAGGGATATCCACCGCAGCAGCGGCTTGCGGCAACAGCGCCATGCCCGCCACTTTGCCCGTATGGCCGCCGCCTTCCGTTCCCTGCACGATCACAGCATCAAGCCCAGCCTGCGCGCCTTTAACGGCATGCTCGACCTTGCCGCACACATTCATGACTTTGACGCCCGCCGCTTGCAGCTTGTCTTTGATATTAAACGGTACGCCCAGGCCGGAAATGAAGGCGTCCAGCTGATAATCGATGATCATATCGGCTGTGCGTTCAAGCGTTTCTGGCAGAGCGGCAAGAAGATCGAGGCCAAAGGGCTTGTCAGTCAGCGCCTTGGTTTTAACAATCTGCGTTTCAATGGCCTTCAGATCGAGGCCGGCCATACCAAGCGTGCCAAAACCGCCAGCGTTAGACACGGCAGCCGTAACCTCCGCGTAGGAGACGCCGCCCATGCCGGCAAGCATGATCGGATACTTGATGCCCAGAAGATCGCAAAGCGGTGTGTGCAGCGTCATTGCCTCATCCTTTCTCATCAGCCTATGGGCCCGAAGGCCTATCAAGCTTGCACCGATGGGCCAATATTGCATTAGTGACAGGGCCTTGGCACTGACGCAGGCGTCATCACAGGACATTTTCTAAAATGCTGCGCTTTTGGGCCCTCTTTTTCGCCATTGTCACCTGCCTAACCGCCTGCAGCCAGGACAGCCCTGAACCACCCGGCGGCGCCGTGGATGCGGATGCCTTAAGAGCGCATGTCAACGCGCTCCAAGCTGAGGACATGCAAGGGCTTCAAGCAGGGACACAGGGCTATGACAAGGCGGCGGTTTATGTGGCAGAGCAGTTTAGCAAAGCGGGGCTGGAGCCCGCAGGCGTGGACGGCAGCTACTTCCAGCCAATCGGCTTTCGACATCTGCGCATCCTCCCCGAAACAGCCCAGCTGCTGGTCCAGACCAAAGACGATAGCGTTCTGCGCCTGCAATATGGACAAAGCTATGCCTATTTTTTGAACCCGCAGCACCCCATGCTGGACATCACCGCCGAGCTGGTCTTTGCCGGCTATGGCCTCACGCGTTATGACGACCTGGACATGCAAGGCAAGATTGCCGTTGTGCTGTCGGGTGCGTTGGACGGTCAGACGGGTGCAGGCCTCTCCTTGATTGACAACAAAGCCGCCGATGCCGCCCGCGCGGGCGCGATTGGGCTGATTGTCGTGCCGATGGGAGATGAGGGCGACGTCGCAGCTTTTACCGCCCAAAGCGCCCGCGCGCAGCAAGAGCAGAGCTTTTGGACGCACGAAGACGGAAAGCCCTTTAGCCCGATTGGAGCGCTGCAAATCATGGCGCATATGGCGCCAGACAAAGCCTATTTGCTGTTTGAAAAAGCAAGCCAGAGCTACGCCAAGGTGCTCGAGCAGGCAGCACAAGGGAAAACCATATCCCCCTTCGATATGGGCATGAGCGTCACCATCCGCGCCAGTGCGGCAGAGCGCGTAAGCGTGTCATCAAACGTCTTGGGACGCTTGCCTCGGCAGGCAACGGGCGATGTGGCCGCTACAAAGCCTGCACAGACCGTTCTCCTGTTGACCCAGTTGGCCGCTAACCAGGAGGGAGACAACGCGCTTGGTGTTGCTGCGCTTTTGGAAGTTGCCAAAGCCATGGCTGCGGTGGATGAGCCTTGGCAGCGCGACATTGTTTTTGCGGCGCTGACAGCACAGGGAAACAAGGCTCTAGGCGCACAGTTTTTAGCTGACCAATGGCCAGAAACTCAGGGCACTGTAGCTGCAGCCCTTGCACTGGATGTGCCGCTGGCGCCTTTTAGCGGCCTTGTAGCAGCCGGCGGGCCGCACTCCACGCTCGGCTCTCTCAGCACGCAGATAGCGAACCGTTCTGGCATTGAGATTAAGCCGGACTGGGACATGCGGCCAGAGGCTTATGCGTTTGCGCAGCGGGGCGTTCCATCGATGAGCCTTGCCGCGATCCCAGAGGCTCCGTCGGACATGCCTGTCGATTGGGACAAAGCCACCTCGCTTGCGCAGGTGCAGCTGGACATGATGCGCACGCTGGCGTCCACCCAGCAGAGCCTTGTCTGGAGTGAAGGCAGCGTGTTTAGCTCGCGACCTTAGCTTCCCGGAGTTTTGCAGGAATTGGCGTTTTCCCATCCGGCCCTGACCCAAACAAAGCCACCGTGGACAAGCTCATTTTTGATGAGCCATCGACGGGCTTGCGCGAATAGACCACGTACAGCAGGGACTGGGTTTCCGCATCATAAATGCGGCGGACAGCGACGGTCTTGAAAATCAAGCTTTGGCGCTGACGGAAGACTTCTTCGCCGCTTTTGCCCAGTTTGATGTCACCGATTTCAACAGGGCCTGTTTGGCGGCAGGCGATGGACGCATTGGAGGGGTCTTCAAACCAATTGCCTTTGGAAATCCGATCAATCACGCCGCGGTCGAAATGTGACATGTGGCACGTCACCCCGGTGACCTTGGGGTCAGAGAAGGCCTCGACCTTGATCTCATTGCCGGTCCAGTCGTTGTAGAACTCGCCCACCTCTTCTCCATCACTGCCGCAGGCGGCGAGGGTGAGGACTGCAAACACGGCGATAAGGTGTTTCATGGATGGCGCGCTCCTTTTGACTGCTCCTGATATGGGGATCGGCCAGCGACAATCCAAACCCCACGCCTAAACAATTTGCGGGCTGGCCGGCATCGCCGCGTTGGTCCATAGCTGCAGCAATCGTTTTTGGAGAATACTATGTCTTATTCAGATCAAGCGCTTGCCGAAGAGATTGGCGCGAAGGTCGAAACCTTTGTCCGCGAGACCATCGCGCCCTATGAAAAAGACCCGCGCCAGGGGGATCATGGGCCCGCAGAAGAGCTTGTGCTGGACATGCGCGAGAAGGCGCGCGCGGCTGGGTTGATGACGCCGCATATCTTAGAAAACGGCGCGCATTTAACCCAGCGCGGAACCGCGCATGTGCTGAAAAAATCTGGTCTTTCGCCGCTTGGGCCGGTGGCCTGCAACACGGCAGCGCCGGATGAAGGCAACATGTTCTTGCTGGGCAAAGTCGCCAATTCTGAGCAGAAAGAGCATTTCTTAAAGCCGATGGTGGCTGGCGAAGCGCGCTCGGCCTTCTTCATGACCGAACCGGCCATGGAAGGCGGCGCTGGCTCCGACCCTTCCATGATGCAAACAACGGCCGTGCAGGACGGCAATCACTGGGTCATCAATGGCCGCAAGACCTATATTACCGGGGCTGACGGCGCGAAGGTAGGCATTGTGATGGCCAAAGCAGAAGAAGGCGCATCGATGTTCCTCATCGACTTGCCAAACCCCGCCATCCGCATTGAGCGCATTTTAGGCACCATCGACAGCTCTATGCCAGGCGGCCACTCTGAAATCACCATCGACAATTTGCGCGTGCCGGCCTCGGCCATGCTGGGCAACCCAGGCGAGGGCTTCCGCTACGCACAAATCCGTTTGGCACCAGCGCGGCTGAGCCACTGTATGCGCTGGCACGGTGTGGCGACACGGGCGCAGGAGATTGCCACCGACTATGCCTGTAAGCGCGAAGCCTTCCGCAAACTGCTCATCGACCATGAAGGCGTCGGCTTCATGCTGGCGGAAAATCAGATTGACCTGAAACAGTCGGAACTCATGATTGATTGGTGCGCCGATGCGCTGGACCGGGGCGAGAATGGCAATGTGGAAAGCTCCATGGCCAAAGTGGCCGTCTCAGAAGCGCTGTTTAGGGTGGCAGACCGCTGCGTGCAAACCATGGGCGGCATGGGCGTGACCCGCGACACCATCGTGGAACAGCTATTCCGCGAAATCCGCGCCTTCCGCATCTATGATGGGCCGACCGAAGTGCACAAATGGTCTCTGGCTAAAAAGATTAAGCGCGCGACGCTTGGTCCATCCAAGAAAGCCTAAGCGTCGTAGCCTAGATTTGGCCGCAGCCACCGGGTTGCGGTCGCCAGGTCAACGCCGCGGCGAGATGCATAGCTCTCCACCTGGTCTGGCCCAATCTTACCAATGCCGAAGTAGCGGCTGTCTGGGTGGCTGAAATACAGGCCTGAGACCGCAGCCGTTGGCATCATGGCAAAGCTATCCGTCAATGTGATGCCAGCGGACTCA
>JBCCDR010000246.1:0-4528 GCA_039030675.1 Pseudomonadota bacterium
CCGAGTTTTTCGTCGGACTTTTACCGCTAGACTTGAACAAGGTTCAGCCGCGAAAGTGCTGCCATCAAATGTCGTAACGCTAGGTAATAGCGCTAGGCAGATAGCCAAGACGCAGCGTCATGCCGCGCCCTTCGACTGCATTGCAACAAAATCAGCCGCAAGGTAGTTGAGACGCTCACGAGCGTGCGCCATTCTTAATGGTTACTGCTTTGAAGACAATCAAAGCGAGGAAGCAGATCAGCGCTGGCATGGCAGTGAAAAGGAAGACGGCAGGCAGGGACCACTCCAAGCCAAGAACAATGCCCACCAGAATGGGGCCGACGATCGAACCAACGCGGCCAACGGCGAGAGCCCAGCCGATACCCGTGGCACGCATGGCCGTGGGATAGAAGTTTGCGACAACGGCATTCATGCCAAGCTGCGTGCCAATAACGCCCACACCAGCGGCAAACACGCATATAAAAATACTAGCGAGCGCCCCGGCCGCCTGCCCAATGAAGGCGATGGCCAGCGCCGCCAAGGCGAAGGATACTAGCAAAACGCCATGCGGTCCGCGCCGGTCAATCCACCAGGCGATGGCAAGCCCGCCAATAACCCCGCCGAGGTTGAAAAGGACGGTCGTCGCAATCGCCCGATCGAGCGGCAGGCCCGCCTCGCGCATGACGGAGGGGAGCCAGCTCATGAGCGTGTACATCATCAAAAGATTGGCAAAATAAATCAGCCAGATGAGCGCCGTTGGCACAGCACGGCCACCCTTAAACAAGCCGGAGATGCCGCCACCCTGTTCCTTGCTTTGCCCGAGCGTAAATCGATGCTCGCCGTCCGCCCTGAACGTTGTGTCAATCCGGCCAAGAATTTTGGCAACATAGGCTTGCCGGTTTGGACGCGCAGCGAGGTAGCGTACCGATTCCGGTAAGGCGATGGCTGTGAGGGCCAGCAAGACCAGCGGCGCGATGCCGCCGAGCAAGAACACGGAGGGCCAGCCAAAACCAGCAATCAACTGCGCGCTGACCAAACCACCCAGGACAGCGCCGAAAGGAAAGCCTGCGAACATCAAGGTCATGAGCAGCGCCCGGACGCGTTTGGGCGCATATTCGCTGGTCAGCGTATTGATGTTCGGCATGACTCCGCCGAGCCCCAGACCTGTCAGGAACCGATAGACGTACAACTCGGTGATGCTGCCAGCATACGCCGTTGCGATTGCAAAGGCGCCCATCAGCGCACAGGCGATCATGATGACGGGTTTACGGCCAATCTTGTCAGCCAAGGGAGAGAAGCCAAACGCGCCCGTCATCAAGCCGACCAGCGCGGCAGAAAACAAGCCGCCCATGGCTTCAGCAGAAATGCTAAAGTCTGTCTTTAAGAGCGGGGCGACAAAGGCAATCGCCTGCGCGTCAAAACCATCCACTACGGCGAGCAGGAAGCAAATGGCCACCACGCGCCACTGAAGCGCACTGATGGGGCTTACATCAATGCGCGCATCGATATCGATGGTGTGCTGCGTCACCTCAGCTGGGCGCCGCAGCGGCAAAGGCGTCTATGGCTGTAAGCCGCGCGTCAATATCAACGAGTGTGGGGAACGCTGAGAGATCAACGTTAAAGCGCCGTGCGTTGAACATCTGCGGGACGAGGCAAAGATCTGCTGGACTCAAGTCTGCGCCGTAGCAGAACGGGCCGCCATAAGTCTTTGCCTTCACTTCCAGCCCCTCAAAACCCAATTGAACCCATTCAGCATACCACGCATCACGCGCCGCTTCGTCAGCACCGAGCGTATTTTCCAGGTATTTGAGAATACGCAGATTGTTAAGCGGGTGAATGTCGCAGGCCACCATCAAAGCCATCTCCATGACTTCGGCCCGTGCCCGCGCGCTTTGCGGAAACAAGCGCGGCTCTGGCGCCAAATGGTCCAAGTACTCCAGTATTGCGATGGATTGGGAAAGCGCCCAGCCATCCTCCTCCCTCAATGTCGGCACCAGGCCGGAGGGACTGACTTTCAAATACGCTGGCGAGCGCTGCGCTTTCTCTCGGAAGTTGACGAGCGTCTTTGTGACCTCCAGCCTCTTGAGATTACACGCAATGCGCACGCGGTAAGAGGCTGAGGATCTTGGAAAGTCAAAAAGCTCGAGCATCAAAAGGCCTGCTCGGAGATGGTCGTTTCAATGCTGGTCAAACCATCAATCTTGCCCACAAGCCGATCGCCAGTCACCACAGGTCCTACACCTGCTGGTGTACCCGTCATAATGAGGTCGCCCGGCTGCAGCACATACAAAGCAGACAAATGCTCAATGATCTCATCCACAGACCAGATGAGATCGCGGATGTCGGCATTTTGCTTTACGTCGCCATTGACTTCTAAAGAAATGCGGCCGCTTTCAATATGGCCATTCTCTGCCACCGTATGGATCGGCGCGATCGGTGCGGCTTCGTCAAAATTCTTGCCCGTATCCCAGGGCCGGCCTTTCTCGCGCGCGTCCAGCTGCAAGTCCCGGCGCGTCATATCAAGGCCGGCTGCGTAGCCGAAAATATGGTCTTTGGCGTCAGCCTCTTTAATGGAATGGCCGCCCTTCCCAATCGCCACGACCAGCTCGATTTCGTAATGATAGTTATGGGTCGAGGCCGGATAGGCAATGCGTTGGCCTGTCGGCACATAGGTCTCTGGCCATTTAGAGAAGAAAAACGGCGGATCACGATCAGGGTCTTTGCCCATCTCGCGCGCATGGGCGGCATAGTTGCGGCCAACACAGTAAATACGCCGGACAGGAAACATATCCGACGATCCGGCAATGGCGGCAAGTGTCGGCGCTAGGGGTTCAAAAACGATGGCCATGGATGAGTCCTCTTACAATCAATTACATTAGTGCGTGCTGCTGTCGCGCCATAGGCCGAGCTTGTCTTGCACGGCCTGGTCGGAAAAGCTGAACAGGATGAGGTCGTCGTTCGCGCTTAAAAACAGGGGCTGCCAGGACGGCACGACGAAGGTATCGCGCGGGCTTAGCGCAAATCTCTTGTCCCCAATGCGGGCCGTCCCGCTCCCCTCGCAGACCGTGTAAACGGCGCCGGATGTTTGTTTATAGGCAGAGGCCTCAAAGCCCTTCGGCAGGAAATGGCCAAAGGCAGAGATCGTCGCCATCACGGGGCCACCATGGACAGGATTGGTGAACTCCATCTTATAGCCCAGATCAGGTTCAGGAGCGCCCGTTGCCGCCATATCCATCAGCGCGCCGCGCCAACCGTCATAGGGGTAATGAAAGAGCGGCTGGTACGCGAGGGCTGTATCCACGCTGCTGGGCCGGACTGGACGCATATTCTGGCCAAAACGACTGAGCGTCGTGCCGGGGCGATTGCTGGGCGGGAACTGCGCCTCCCCATAGCGCTCCGCATAGCCGCAGTCGAGCGTTTGCAGAAGCGGAATGTCAAGGCCGTCCAGCCAGATAATGGGGGCATCACTGTCATTGCCATGGTCATGCCAAAGGCCCGTCGGCGTGAGCACCAAATCAAAGGGGCGCATCATCACCTTCTCGCCATTGACGGCGGTATAAGCGCCTTGCGATCCCGTGGATGCCTCAAGCACAAAACGCAGCGCAGACTGCGCGTGGCGATGGCAGGGAGCCACCTCACCGGGCAAAACCAATTGAACGCCGGCATAAAGGGAGCGCGTAATGGCTGACGTCCCCACCAGACCGGGGTTCTCCAGGATTAGAACGCGTCGCTCAGCTTCTTCCGCCGTAATTTCCTGGCCAGCCTGCATGAGCAGCGGGCGCACATCGTCATACCGCCACAGAGCAGCATCTGCCGGAGAGTCCGGCTGGGGCGGGACAAGCGCATGGAGCACGTCCCAAAGCGGTGATAGGTGCAGCGGTTCGAGCTGGTCTCGCAGTCCCATGCCCATATCCTTATATTTATCCAGAAAAGAATTCGTTCTGAATAAGATAAAAAATGTGTGAGATCAACTCAACTTGGCTGCTGACATTTCGTTTGCACAAATCCAACGCGGCAAAGGGGCGAACGCCGTGCTCAGGCCGATAGCACGATGATGGAACACCGCTCCTGGCAGCCTCCCCTGTTGCTGCAACAATTCTTGCAGCAACCCAAAGCCTGCCCGTTGCGCCGCGTCAGTCCTGATGTGGCTGGTTGCCCTCAACCATATGGAAGGTGCGGCCAATCGGCTCCTCCCAGACCAGATTGCGTTCCATCGCCCGCGCTGGCATGTCTTGAAAGACATATTGGATGACTTGCTCTTCGCCATCATTGATGTGCTCATGGCTCGCCATGGCAGGGCACACGAGCGTATCGCCCTTCTTCCAGCGGAACTTCTTGCCATCTAAGATGGAATAGCCCGTGCCTTGCAGGATGTGGTAGACGGCATAAGAGTTGTGGCGATGCGGGACGATGTGCTCGCCGGGCGCAAAGGTCTGAATGCCAATGAAGACCGAGGGCAACGCCCCGCCTGCCTCACCGGTATCTTCATTCACCAGCGCAATAAAGCGGCGGTCTGCGCGCCGCAGCGGGTCTTTGGCCACCTCATCTC
>JBCCDR010000247.1:0-4523 GCA_039030675.1 Pseudomonadota bacterium
GCTGCGAGGCCCAATCGGCGCGCGCAAAGAAGGCAGCGGCAACATGAAGCGTAAACATCAACGCCTGACAGTGGTCAGTGTTGTCATTGTGGCGCTCATCGGCGCAGGCCTTTTGGTGCTCACAGCGCTTGACGATGCCTCCGCGTTTTTTATCACGCCTGATGAGCTTGCCGAGCGGCAAGTCCCGCCGGGCCAAGCGCTGCGTCTTGGCGGCTTGGTGCGTCCGGGCAGTGTGATGCAAGAGCAAAGCGCTGCGCAGGTCACCTTTGACGTGACCAATCAAGGTGCGTCGGTTCGCGTCATCTACAACGGCCTGCTGCCTGATTTATTTAGAGAAGGCCAAGGCGTGGTGGCGGAGGGCACCTTATCTCCAGATGGGGTCTTTCAAGCCACACGGGTGTTGGCGAAACATGATGAAACATATATGCCGCCCGAGCTCGCGGAAAAGCTGAAGGAAAGCGGCGAATTTCGGCCAAGCGCATCCTTAGATGATGTTAAAAGCCGCTAGTGGACAGGATTTAATCAACGCATGATTGCTCAGCTTGGACATGCAGCCCTGTGGGTCGCGCTGGCGCTCAGCCTCGTGCAAATGTGGTGCGGCTTTCGCGGCGCTGCGGCCCATCATGGCGGCCTTATCCACATGGCCAGCCGCTGCGGGACCATGACGGGCGCCCTTTGCGCCATCAGCTTTTTTGCGCTGATGTATGCTTATATCACGTCAGACTTTTCGCTGCTGAATGTGGCGATGAATTCCCACACCGATAAGCCCATGCTGTATAAAATCAGCGGTACTTGGGGCAATCATGAAGGCTCTATGCTTTTATGGGTGCTCATTCTCACGCTGGCCGGCGCTGCTGTCGCCGGTTTTGGCCAAAATCTGCCGCCTGCCTTCCGCGCCCGAGTGCTTGGCGTCCAAGCGTTTTTGGGGCTCGGCTTCCTGGCGTTCCTGCTGCTCACGTCAAACCCTTTTGAGCGCCTTGAAACGGTACCGCTGCAGGGCCAGGGTCTCAATCCTCTGCTGCAAGACCCCGGTCTCGCCTTCCACCCGCCGTTTCTCTATCTGGGCTATGTGGGCTTCTCCATTGCCTTCTCCTTTGCTATTGCAGCGCTGATAGAAGGGCGCATTACGCCGGCCTGGGCGCGCTGGGTGCGGCCTTGGACGCTGGCCGCCTGGGGCCTGCTCACCATCGGTATCGGGCTTGGCAGCTGGTGGGCCTATTATGAGCTTGGCTGGGGCGGCTGGTGGTTTTGGGACCCGGTGGAGAATGCCAGCTTCATGCCATGGCTGGCTGGCACAGCGCTCATCCATTCCGTTGCCGTCCTGGAAAAACGCGATGCCTTCAAAGCATGGACCGTCCTTCTCGCTATCCTCACGTTTTCGCTGAGCCTTTTGGGCACGTTCCTGGTGCGCTCGGGCATCTTAACGTCCGTCCACGCCTTCGCCGTCGACCCGGAGCGCGGCCTCTACATCCTGGCCTTTCTTGCGCTGGTTGTTGGCGGCGCTTTTGCGCTCTTTGCGCTGCGGGCAGGCGCGCTGCGTGCCACCGGCGCGTATCGGCTCTTCAGCCGGGAAGGTGGTCTGATGGCGAACAATCTGCTCGCCGCCACAGGCCTTGCTACGGTCTTGGTGGGGACGCTGTATCCACTCCTTTTGGACGCAACGACGGGACAGAAAATTTCCGTCGGCCCCCCCTTTTTTGAAGCCACATTCGTACCGCTTGCCATGCTGCTCGTGCTCATCATGGGCGCTGGGCCTTTGATGTCCTGGAAGCGTGCGGATGGCCCCGGTCTTTTGCAGCGCTTGCAGTTCGCTGGCATTCTAGCCTGTATTGCAGCGCTTGCCGGCTGGGCTTTTGCGCCGGCGACCGGCATTGACGCGGAGGTCCCGTTAGGTGCTTTGGCAGGCCTGGCGCTCTCCGTCTGGGTGCTCTTATCCTTAGCGACCGATATTGCCGCGAAACTGCGTGTGTTTGATGGCGGCCCAATACGCGCCATCTTTTCCCGGCTCTTGCGCCAGCCGCAGCGGTATTGGGGCATGATTTTATCGCATGCGGGCGTGGCCATTGTCATGCTCGCCATCACGCTGTCGGCCACATGGGAGGTGGAAGTGCTGGACCGGCTTTCCATAGGAGAAAGCGCGCAAGTGGGCGCCTATAGCTTCACCCTCACAGGCGTGGAACCGGTCATGGGCGCCAACTACAGCGCCGTGCGCGCGCACTTTGATGTGGACCGCCACGGCGCTGATGTGGCGATTTTATCGCCTGAAACACGCACCTATAGCGCGCCGCCCATGGAGACGACAGAAGCCGCCATTTTGCCGCTCATCGGCGGGGATTTATTCGCAGTGGTGGGCGATGCGGGCGAGGGCGGTTGGTCTGTGCGGCTGTACACCCGGCCCCTCATGTCTTGGTTATGGGCTGGTTGTTTGATGATTGCCTTTGGCGGTTTCCTGGCCTTAGCCGGTCGGCGCCGTGCCAGTGTCAGCGCCCCATCCCAAGCGCCGGCAGCGGCGGCTGCATAAGATGTCGGGTCTCCAGCGGCTGATCGTGCTTGCGCCGCTGGCCTTGCTTTTTGGGCTTGTTGCTATCTTCGCACTGCAGCTTGATGATGACCCGTCCATCTTGCCATCCGCGCTGATTGGACAGCCCGTTCCAGCCTTTGACTTGCCCGTTCTTCAGCAGGATGCGCGCGCCACGGACAGCCTCTTCAAAACCGGCACACCAAAGCTCATCAACGTTTTCGCCAGCTGGTGTCAGCCCTGCCGTATTGAACATAGCCTGGTGAGCGATTTGGCGGCTGAAGGCGTTGAGATTGTCGGCTGGGGCTATAAAGACACACCCGCCGGCATCACGCGGTTTCTGGCCGAGCTGGGCAACCCCTATAGCCACGTCGTGCTGGATGAAAGCGGCCAAACGGCGATTGACCTGGGCGTCTATGGCGCGCCGGAGACCTATGTTGTCGACGCTGAAGGCATTATCCGCTATCGCCATGTGGGCGTGCTCACCCAGGAGGTGATTGACCGCGACCTACGCCCGCTCCTTCAATCGCTCGCAGAGGCATGATGCGCATTTTTAGGGCCATCCCTCTCATCGCCATTTTGTTTATGGCTACCCCGGCACAGGCTGTTGGCGTGGATGCGGAGGTGCTCAAAGACCCTGCGCAGGAAGCCCTGGCTCAAAATGTAATGGCGCAGCTGCGCTGCTTGGTGTGCCAAAACCAGTCTATTGTGGACTCAGATGCGCCGCTGGCGGCTGATTTGCGCGGTCTTGTGCGCAAGCGCATTGCTGATGGGGACACACCGCAGCAGGTCAAAGACTATCTGGTCGCGCGCTATGGCGACTGGGTGCTGCTCAAACCACCGGTGAAATCCAACACGCTTCTGCTATGGGGGGCGCCGCTTGGCATTCTCGTGCTTGGCGCTGGCGGTATCCTCGCCGCGCGCATGCGCCGCGGCGCTGCCCCTCTCAGCGATGAAGACACTGCGGCCGCAGATGCTCTGCTGGAGCGTGATGGATGATTTTAAGCACGGTCATGGTGGCAGCGCTGTGCGGCGCTGTGCTCGCCCTGTTGTGGCAAGCCGCGCGCCGCAGCGCGCCAAGCACCGCGCATGACCAAGATTTAGCGCTGGTCCGCCAAGCCAAAACAGAGCTGGATGAGGCCATCGCGCGCGGGGATGTGACGCCTGAGGATGCGCGTGCAGAACAAGCGGACCTGCGCCGCCGCGCGCTTGCGGTGGCCAAGCTCGATAAAGGCCAAAAACCACTCATCAGCGGCGCGATGACGCCCGAACTGCTCTTTGCAGCAGGGACAGTTGTTGTCGCCTGCGCAGGCTTTCTCATGCTGGCAAAGCCGCCGGCGCCGCCAAGCGAGGATACGCAGGGTGTGGCAGCGCCGCCGCGCGCGTCGATTCCCCCCCAAGGGGACACGGATGCGTATTTAGGCTTTGGCCAAGAGCGCTTTGCCCAAGGCGATTATCGCGGCGCCTTTGATAGCTATTCGGCTGCCGCTCGGTCAGCGCCAGATCAAGCGGGGCCCTGGCTTGCCCAAGGCGAAGCGCTCATCGCCGCCCAGCGTGGCCAGGTCACGCCCGCCGCCATGCTGGCTTTTGCTGAGGCGGAAAAGCGCAGCCCGGGCAATCCCATCTCGCAATATTATGTGGGCCTGGAACGCTTGCAGCAAGGAGATGCGCCTGCCGCACAAAAGATTTGGCAAGACCTCAAAGCGCGCTCGCGGACCGATGCGCCGTGGATGGCCACGGTCGAGCGCGGCCTCGCGGAAGCTGCGCGCCAGCTGGGTGAAGAGCCCGGCGACAGCGGCATTGGCTTGGAGCAGATTGAAGCCATGGTGGCCGGTCTTGCCGCCCGCTTGGAAGACGATGGTGATGACCCCCAAGGCTGGCTCATGCTCGCGCGCTCCTATGTGGTATTGGGCAAGCCTGAAAAGGCGCGCTATGCGCTGAAACGGCTGGGCGCGCTCCCGGACGTGCCAACGGAGATAAAAGCACAAGCCGAGGGTCTCACGAC
>JBCCDR010000248.1:0-4517 GCA_039030675.1 Pseudomonadota bacterium
CTACCCCGCCCTGCCCAGCGCGCCTGGCCACGCGCTGTGGAAACGCGATTTTCACGGCGCCAGCGGGCTTTTCACCTTTGTCTTAAACACAGGCACACGCGAGTGCGTGCGGGCGATGGTCGATGGGCTTGAACACTTCAAGTTGGGCTTCAGCTGGGGCGGCTTTGAAAGCCTTATCTTGCCGCTGCGCTTCACCGGCGTTCGACGCGCCTCAAGACGGCCCATCCTTGCGGGTGCATATTGGGCTGGAAGACCCGGCCGATTTGATTGCGGATTTAGAAGAAGGCCTGAAGCGCTACGAGAACGCTCTTTAGCTCACAAAACTAAGCTGGATTAACGGCGAGCCCATCGGCATCAAGCGGCGATGTCCCTGACAGGTGCAGGCCTATGCCAACGCCTGTTCCAATCACCGCAGACAGCACAAATATCGCAAACCAGTGCACACTGCGCCGGCGGCGATGGCGTTGACGCATCAGCGTAATCAGACTGAGAAACACGAAAGCAGCGCCGCTCGTGGCAATCGCAACAAGGATTTGCTGGCTGAATGTCATGCCTGTGGCTCGGTTGTTTGTGCACGTCTTGAACCGCATTTAGCAAAAATTGTCTCGAACGTCTCAGATATTCTTAATCGCTTCATGCCACCTTCAGGCCATAAAGCGCTGGCAGACCATGAAAGCGCTCAAAAAAACTGCTGACGCAGGAGGAATTGGCGATGGTTATATTGGATGATGTGGCGGACGGCTATTTGCTGGAGTGCAATTGCGGCACACGCTTGTCATGCCGGCATGAGCACGGCGTTGTAGAATGCCCCAAATGCGGCATGATGCATGATCCCAAGAGCCTCATGCGCAGCCCTGAGCCTGCGCGCGCTGTCAGCCAGTGCGCTTACATGCATTAATCGCAAAGCGGTTTTAAGCCTCTTCGCGGCCAAACGCGCCAGCGCCCTGCTCGCTTGCGCCTTCAGCAAAGAAGGCGCGCAAATCAAGAGACGAGCGCTTTCCGACATTCTCTAAATTGGCCTCTAGCCACGCGGCGGCAGCCTCGCGGCCCAGATCGCGCAGCTCGGTCAAAAAGTCCCATTCAGCATTATACTTGCTGGCAGACCCGTATTTGATGATTGGGTCCGAGCCGATCATATGAACCAGCATCTTTTTGTATCGCCCTGGCGTCACGCTTTCATCATCGAGCAAACGGCCGACAAACTCGATGGCTCGGAGCTCACGCAGCAGGCTTGCATTGAAGGTAATCTCGTTGATGCGGTCCAAAATCTCCCGGCTCGTGCGCGGGACCTCCTCGCGGTACACCGGGTTGATTTGAACAATCAAAATATCGTTGGAGCCGCATTCGTAAGAGAACGGCCACATGGCGGGATTGCCCATATATCCGCCATCCCAATAAGCCTGGCCGTCAATCTCAACGGCTTGGAACAGCATGGGCAAGCACGCTGAGGCTAGGACGGATTCTGGCTTTAAGTCGGCATTGCGAAAGACTTTGACTTTGCCTGTGCGCACGTCCGTCGCTGAAATGAAAAGGTCAGGGACACCTGGTTTTTTCAAGCACTCCCAACTCACGCGTTCCCGCAGTAAGTCGCCCAGCGGATTGAGGCCGAAGGGATTGAAATCGTAGGGCGATAGCAGCCGCGATATCAGGTCAAAACCCACAAAACCGGGAGAGAATTCTAGGTTATAGCTGCCCATCAGGCGGGCGAGCGGACCGCGCTGAAAGATGCTGTAGCGCGCGAGTTTGCTGATTGCTTCCCAGAAGTCGTGCAGGTCTTGGCGTGCTTTGTCCGCCCCGCCGGCTTGGTAGCCGGCCGCCATGACCACGGCATTGACAGCGCCAGCGCTGGTGCCACTGATAGCCTCAATCTCCAGCGCGCCTGCCTCAAGCAGATAATCCAAGACGCCCCACGTGTAAGCGCCATGCGCGCCGCCGCCTTGCAGGGCTAGATTAATCGCTGGCCGGTTCTTTCTCGATTTCGCTTTCATGTTTCGGCAGGTATCACATTCACACTGCGCTTCAAGGTGAAAAACCTTGTTTTCCCGCGCTAGTGAGACAAGTCATCATTCATGTCTGCATCCGCTGCTTTTAAAGCTGAAGAAACCGCGCCCGCCAAATGGCTTCAAGCCATTATTGTGGCTTATTTCTGCCTGTCTCTCGGGCTCAACAATGGCTTCATTCTGGGCGGCCTGACGGCATTTGACCAAGGCTTTCTCGAAACGCTTGGCATCACCAATGCGCAGCTCAAACTGCGCGATACAGTCACCCTTGGCGTGATTGGCGTCTTTGCCTTTCTCACCGGCGTCCTGGTTGACAAACTCGGCGCGCTGCGGGTGCTTGTTATCGGCCATGTCCTTTTCGCAGCCGCCTTTGCGCTGCTCAGCCGTGCACAAAGCATTGAGGCCATCTACGGCGCCCAAGCCCTGCTCGGAATTTGCCAGTTATGCGCGGGATATCTGGTGTGCGTCATCGCAGTCTCCCGCCTCGTCCCCAACGCGAAAGGCCTAGCCATCGGGCTGATGCTGGCCTCCACGAGCCTTGCCAATGGCGTGTTGCCAAGCCTGAACGCGGACCTCATAGAAAAATACGGTCCTTCCACAACCATGCTGATAATTGCCGCGACAGCGATTCCGCTGATTATCGGCGCCCTGGGCGTGATGACGCTCAAACCGATGGCGGGGGACACTGCTTCCACAGACGCCGCTGAGAGCGCACCCACCAGCGGACCGACCCTTGCGCAGGCTTTGCGGCGCCTTGATTTCTGGATGGTGCTTGCGGTCGCCTGCCTGAGCTTCTTCTGCCTCATTGGCCTGGTGACGAACTTAGCCCTCTATGCCGGCGCCAAACCCCTGAATGACCCCGCCTCAGCAGGTCAATTCTTCTTCGCGCTTTTCGTTGTCGCGCTCATCACACAAAGCGGTGCAGGCTGGCTTGCAGACCGCTTTCCGCTGCGCCCAATGCACGTCGCAGGGCTCACGCTTATGACATGTGCCGCAATCGGCCTAGCACTCGCGTCATCGCCGAAAAGTGCGCTTGTCGCTTTGGTCGTGATGGGCTTTGGCTGGGGCTTTAATTATGTGTTTGTGCAAATCATCATCCCCGTCTTGTTCGCAGGAGCATATTTAGGGCGCATATTTGGCGTGATTGTGCTGGCTGAAGCGCTTTCCGCCGCCGCAGGGCCAGCTTTATTTGGCAAATCTCTGGATATCTTCGGCAGCTACCAGCCCATTCTGCTGGTATCAGCGGCTATGCTGGGGACGGCAACAGTCTGCGCTTTCGTCCTTCATAAATCGAGGCCAGCGGCCTAACGCGCAAAGCGCGTGAGTGATGACGCCGTCCAGAGCAGACCAAACCTTAACAAAGCTAGTTCATACACGCGGACAATTTGTCGAGCAGGTCACGCTCTCTGCGCTTTCTGCAAAGCGCATGATTGCCGTCTCTTGGACGAACGCCCTCTACTCGCTAACGTCAAACAGCCAGTCGACAGCGTTAATCCATTGATTGCCCGGCGGGATTGGGCAGCCAAGACCATCGGCCAAAGCATTGCTTTCAGGTGTGCCTATCCATTCGCGCTGCGCGTGACATACGCGGCCTTCAAGCTTCTTCTGCTGCCAAATCTGGGCTGATGGGCGCCAGGCTTCATCATACTGGCTAAGGGCTGCTGTCATGCCCTGAAAACGATCCCAGGTGAAATCGATCCGTAACGGCAAGTTATCGACACCTTTATCAATACCACCATCAGGTCCGGACCCATTGTTTGGATCAACAGGTAGCGCTAGAACCGCAGCAATCGCAGCGTCTAGATCATTGACGATGTTTTTATCGTCCGTGGTAATTTGCAGCGGGACCTGCGTCATGCGAGTACCAAAGGCGTTGAACAACTTATCATATGCGGCTTTTTGAACGTCGGCGAGGTCTTGGAATGCCGTATAGCCGCTGTGGACAGCGTACCAGGTGGACCAGATGGCTTGCATGTCTGCGTGCTGGATTGAGTGATTGCTGCTGACGTGCATGGCTTGCGAGGGCGGTAGATTGCCGTTGATGACCGCAGGTAGGGTAGCCAGATATTGCGAATAGGTCCCTGTCTCAGACAACATGGTATCGAACACGGGCTTGGGTTGCAGCCAATTGACTGTGGGCAAACCGTCCATAGCTTTGACTAAATTCACCAACAGCATGAGTTGTTTACCCCATGCTCTGGGCTCATCGTGGCTGACGATGGGCCGCGGCACACCATCTTCGTAACCGTGTGCACGAAACCGGCCTTCGGTTTCTAGTGTTCCGGCAACAACAGCAAATTGCCATTGGCGAAGGAAGTAAGGGTGACGGGCCAAAACCCACATCTCCCAACCTACGGCTATGTGAGGCGCGTCCCAATCAAAATCTGGCCCGCTCTGGTTGTCCCTGTTGCCCTTTGGCTTTGGCAGGACGTTGGCGCTCTTGCCGAAAGCGCTGCGGACATAATAATCGTCTGTCGGATCGATAGGCCTGTAAGTGCCATCGTGGAAAACATGCCA
>JBCCDR010000249.1:0-4480 GCA_039030675.1 Pseudomonadota bacterium
AAGCGGGTTGGTTAGGTGCGCCAAAGCGATTGCGTCTGAGCCCAGATACATCTCGTTATGGCCATGGCCTATCACCAAGGGGCTGCCCTTGCGCGCGGCATAAAGGGTTTCACTGTCCCCATCCACCATGATGGCAAGTGCATAAGCGCCGCGTAGCTCCGTTAGAGCCGCTTGGACAGCCGCTTTTGGCACCATGCCTTGGCTAAGGAAGTCGTCAATGACATGGGCGACGACTTCTGTATCCGTATCGGTCTCAATCGTCTTGCCTTTGGCGCGCATCGCTTCGCGCACCTCTTTGAAATTCTCAATGATGCCATTGTGCACCACCGCGACGCGGCCAGAGACAAGCGGGTGCGCGTTCGCTACCGTCGGCGCACCATGGGTGGCCCAGCGGGTATGGCCGATCCCGCGCACGCCCGTCGCCGGGTGATCATCAACCGCCTTTTCTAGGTTGAAAAGCTTGCCCGCCGCGCGGCGGCGCTCGATGGATGTGCCCGTGCACACGGCGATGCCCGCTGAATCATAGCCGCGGTACTCAAGCCGGCGCAGCCCATAGAGCATGCGATCTGCGACTGCCTTGTTTCCAACAATACCAATGATGCCGCACATGAAACTTATCGTGTCCTTTGACTTTAAGAAACGGCTCTTACGCGCTCTTTTTCTTTGATTTTTTTGCGGCCATCATGGCCATGAAACGCGCTGCCCAGCCGGGTTTATTGGCTTGCGGCGCGCGTGTCAGCGCAAGAGCGCCTGCTTCCACATCTTGCGAGATGGCTGACCCGGCGCCTGTGATCGCCCCCTCTCCCACCGTTACCGGCGCGACCAGGGAAGTGTTCGACCCGATAAAAGCATGGGCGCCAATGCTGGTGCGATATTTGAAATAGCCATCGTAATTACAGGTGATGGTCCCAGCGCCGATATTGGCATGGTCGCCGACCTCAGCGTCGCCGATATAGCTGAGATGACTGGCCTTGGCGCCCACACCAAGGCTCGCGTTCTTAATCTCAACAAAATTCCCAACTTTTGCGTCCGCCCCGATCTGCGCGCCAGGCCGCAACCGCGCATAAGGGCCCACTGTTGCACCGCTATCGATATGGCATCCTTCAAGATGGCTGAAGGCGCGCACGGTGGCGCCGCTTTCAACAGTCACGCCTGGGCCGAACACAACATTTGGCTCAATGACCACATCTGGCGCGATCTGTGTATCCGCATAGAAATAGACACTGTCAGGCGCTTGAAGCGTGACCCCACTCGCCATCATCTCCGCCCGCTTACTATGCTGGAAAACCGCTTCTGCGGCCGCCAGGTCACCGCGTGAATTCACGCCAATCACATCCTCTTCGGCTGCTTTTAACGCTGCAATAGGTAGGCCCCGTTCCCGCGCCAACGCGACGATGTCTGTGAGATAATACTCGCCCGCCGCATTATCGTTACCGACTTTGTCCAACAAATCAAACAGCTGCTGGGTAGGCACGGCCATAATACCAGAGTTGCAGAACGTAATGGCGCGTTCATCTGCGGAGGCATCTTTGGCTTCGACAATGCGTTCAAGCGAGCCAGTGTCACTGACAAGAAGACGTCCATATGCGCCTGGATTGCCTGCTTCAAACCCGAGAACTGCTGGACCCTTAGCCGCCGCCTCGATGAGCTGCGCCATGATCGCCGTGGGCACAAAGGGCACATCGCCGTACAAAATGAGGGTGGTGCCCTCTTCGGTTTCAAGCGCTGGCCGCGCGCACATGACAGCATGACCGGTGCCGTTTTGCGGCTCTTGCAGCGCTGTTTTGACGCCGTCCATGCCCGCGACAGCGGCTTCCACCTGCTCACGCCCAGCGCCGACCACAATAACGGTCTGCGCAGGCTGCAAAGGCGCAGCATTGGACAGCACATGCCCGAGCAAGGACCGGCCGCCCACCTCATGAAGCACTTTGTGCGTGCGCGACTTCATGCGGGTGCCCTTGCCCGCTGCTAAAATGATGCAGGTAATTGGCTGTGTCATTTTCCTGGCCGCTCGCTTAGAAGACGATGTGCGCTACGCGCTTTAACCACATTTTTTCCATAGAAAACATGAATGTTGTGCAAAGAATGGCTGGCAGCTCAAAAAAATACGCGCCCTTTGAAGCAGCGCTCTTTGATCTGGATGGAACGCTGGTCGATACAGCGCCCGATTTGGCCCATGCGCTCAACCAATGTTTGGCTGAAGATGGGCACGCGCCTTTTGCCGTCGATGATATGCGCAACCTCGTGGGACATGGCGCGGCGGCCCTTTTGCGCAGAGGCTATGCGCTGCGGGAAGGCAAACCCTTATCGGAGGAGCGGCTAACGCAGCTTCGGCGCCGCTTTCTGGAATTCTACGGCCGCGATATTTGCGTGCATTCAAAGCCCTTTGATGGCGTCGAGGATGTCCTGGACAGCTTATCAGAGGCCGGCATTATGTGCGGGATCTGCACCAACAAGCCGCACCAGATGGCGCTTTCCCTCATTGATGCTTTGGGCTGGCAAACGCGCTTTAAGGCCATCGTCGGCGGTGACTATTTTGATGTGAAGAAGCCAGACCCACGGCACATTACCGGCCTTTTGGAAGTCATGAACTGCCCAGATGCCCAGAGCTTCTTTATAGGCGACAGTGATGCAGATTATGACGCCGCGCAAGCTGCGGGAGTGCCTGCAATGATTGTGCGTTTCGGTTATAGCGCCCAGCCCGTCGAAGACTTTAAAAATGCCGTGCTTCTCGATCACTACAGCGCGTTCGATGATGCCTTTGCTGGCCTTCAATCGCGCGCCGTCGCACTCTGATAGAGCCGCACAGCGGTATGCCGCGCCAGCATGAGGGGCGGCATAGTTATCCAATGGCTGCGCGCATAGAGCGCTGCCTTCGCAAGCCAAGGGTCGTCGTAACGGAACGGCTGGGTTTGAAACGCTCGCTGCTCGTAAAGCCAAATGAAGACGCTATCTAAGCCAGCAAAGCGACCATGCCGACGAACGAAGTTTTTTTGCTCCCGCGTCAATCGGAGGGCAGCGTGTTTCTCAAGCATAGCAAGCGCGTCTGCCACGGGCCTGTGCGCATCATGCAGGGCCGCTCTTTCCAGGATCTGATCAATACTGGCATCTTGATGGTCTGGCACGCTTTCAAGCAGAGAACGCAAATCCAAAAACCCGCGCAGACAGCGATGGAAATCGCCATCATAGAAAACGTGCAAGGCGGCATGGACAAACATATCCGCAAAGGAGGGACGCAGCAGGCTGCCATAAGACGTTTCAACCGCCGCATCGATGAGCGCGTCTGGCACAGGCTTTAAGCGCCCGACCAGCGGCACAAGGGTATGGTGCACATCGATGAGTGTCCCGCGCTCAGCGTGACGCAAAGGGGGAAGCTCATGCATCCACTGGCGGTAATAGCCTTCCGCATAAGCGGATTTCACCTCCATCTCCCAGCCGCTTTCGATGAGGGTTTTCTCGCACGCATCTAGCGCAGAATGCGGCACTAAGATATCAACATCGCTGGCTAGCCGGCCACGCGAAAACGTATAATCAGCGGCATGATAAGCACCGCCCTTCAACAGTACGACCGGATAGGGCGCGCCGCGCAGCGCTGCTTCAATCCGCTCGATCTCAAATTGCAACCGGCGCGCATTGGCCCGGCCCTCCAACGCCAAGTCCGCCAGCGTGCGCCCGGCAAGCTGCGGTAGCTCAGGGAGAAGGCCTGCTTCCTGCGCCAATGTCCCCAAGCGCGGCGCGAGGGCTTGCTGCCAGGCGAGCCGAATGAGGTCACTCAGCGCGCGGCCATCGAGGCCGAGCAATTGCTGCGGATCTGCCAGCACCTGCCACAGCATGGCCCCGTTAACTGGCATCTTCGCTCTCATGCAACCCGGCCTCGATGGCGCAGATCATCTCGCAGGCCTTCTCAATTGAAGGATAGGTGATCTTGAAAACAGGGATGCGCTCTGCCCAGTCGGCCAAAACGTCAAAAGCTGCCTCGCTTAAGCGCTCGAAATTGACGCACGCATTGGTGAGCTCAACCAATGCTTCGGCTTTTCGATACCGCCGGATACCCGGCTCCTGGTCTGCCACAAAGCGCGGAAAAACAACGGCAGATAAGGGCGCTGCGCCGTCCATAGCCTCAAGTGAGGCCGTTGGTGGGCGCAGATAGGCCATTGTTCCTTTCGGTGTATCATGAAAGATGCGGGAAAAGCGATCTGAAGGCACGTCTTGCTTTAAGGAGGCAATGGACTGGTTTTTAAGGCTTGCAGGCCTTGCCAAAGGAACAAAGCCGCTACCAGCGAGGTCGTATAACGCAAACTCATCGCCCAAAAAACGCCAGCCGCGATAGCCCAGCGCTATACCCAAGGTGCTTTTGCCGCTGCCGGACTGGCCAGGCATAAGGATTGCACCGCCGGCCTCCCCCACCACGCTGGAGGCATGAAACAACAGATGATGGTTATGGGCATTGGCAATCTGCCGGAGTAAGACTGGTAAGCAA
>JBCCDR010000250.1:0-4480 GCA_039030675.1 Pseudomonadota bacterium
CGCTCGCTCGCCGGCGGGTTGCTGGTTCAGGGCGCAGACACCGGCCGTATTACTGAGGGCGACGTCAAGGTAGTGACCAAGCGCGCGCCAACGCCGCAAGAAATGGCAGACATGATCCTGGCCTTCCGGATCGCTAAACATGTAAAGTCCAACGCCATCATCTATGTGAAAGACGGCGCCAGCGTCGGCGTCGGCGCAGGCCAAATGAGCCGCGTCGACTCCAGCCGCATCGCCGCCCGCAAAGCCGAAGATGCGGCCAAATCGCTCGGCCTAGACGCCCCGCGCACACAAGGCAGCGTCGTCGCCAGCGACGCCTTCTTCCCCTTCGCCGACGGCCTTCTCGCCGCCGCAGAAGCGGGTGCCACTGCTGTTATCCAGCCTGGCGGTTCCATGCGTGACGACGAGGTTATTGCGGCAGCTGATGAGGCGGGTCTTGCCATGGTGTTCACCGGGATGCGGCACTTTCGGCATTAGGGCTGGCGTTTTGAGGTCTGAGGGCCGGGTTTGGGACGGAGCGGACATTAGGTGCGGGTGCGTCAATTGTCTGCTCCGAGCTTAAAACAGAAGTAGAATTGCTGTCGGAAACGGGACGCCATCATGCGGGGGCTGGTTCCGTATTTGATCCAACTCAGACTATTGGGCAATAGTGGCTCATATGCACCCAAGTGAATTCTCACATTCGTCGAAAACGTTGCCGATTGCGCTACTCTTATTAATGGTACCGGACAATAAAAAGGATTACCGCGTGACGATCCAGAAAACCGGACGACGGCGATGACGGATTTTCTCCCTTCGATTGATCCGAAAGAGCGTCGCAGAGCCTTAGGAGTACGCTTCGTCTTCTGGACAGTGGCCGCCTTTTACGCCTACGGCGCGACGGTCCACGTGCTGAACATGCTCTCGCTGACAGGCTTTGATTGGTTCGACGCCCCGCTTAAATGGCAGGTGTTGGACGTCGTTTATCTTATCCTCGATGTGACCGTCGTGATCGGTCTTGTTCGGCGCATGAGAATCGGCGTTTTGGCGTTCTTCTCAGCTGCGCTTAGCCAAATCGTTCTTTACACAGCGTTGCGCGATTGGGTCTTGGACGTCCCTGACGCTTTTCGACCGGGTGCGGAGCAAGTGGCTTATCTCGATACGCTGGTGATTTTCCACATTGTCACCTGCGTTGCGATGAGCGTCGCGATCTATGTCTCCTGCTCAAGAGCCGGATGAGCGTGAGCTTGACCAAATGCGCTGACGCGACGCTCGGCGCGAAATCACATTCGGAGAACGGCGCACTCGATGATGGGTGCGTTTGCGCCATAATACCGGACTATTGGGCTTTGTTTGAACGGTAATTTTCAACAATATGGCAATCCCGGTGTGTCAGGGACAAATGCATGACAAAAGGTTGGAAAGTCTATTGGGTCGTGGTTGCGGCGACTGTCGCAAACTACCTGATCATGATTTTATGGTCGCTCCCACGGGTAAGTGAGATGGCTGGTGGAGGCGTGCCTTTTGACATGCGCCCAGGCGGCTATTCCTTTGATGACGCTCTAGCGTTCCTCAACGCGATTACTGACACAGGTCGCCATTTCTATCTCAATACCCAACAACTTCTGGACTCGTTTTATCCCACATTGTTCGCAGCAACGGTCGCTATCGCCTTGGCCCATTTGCTTCCGCATTATTGGGGTTGGGCATTGGCCACGATAGCAATTTTGGCCGGAGGGTTCGACTACCTCGAGAATAGCGCCGTGGCTGAAATGCTGCGTGTTGAACCAGATGCGCTCACCAAAGCCATGGTGTCCACAGCAAGTATTTGGACATTGGCCAAATCGGTCTCTACCACAATAGCGTCCGTTGCTTTGTTGATAGTCCTTTGCATAAAGGGGTTCGCGTGGCTGAAATCCCGGAAAACTGGTGCTGGGTAGCCTCCATCGGAGAATGTCTGTTCTTGTTGCACCCCGGACTCGTGCGCCCTAACGTTGACGGATTAGACGACGCAATCATCAAAGGCGCCGAAGTCTGTACAGCAGACGGACGACGAAACAGCCTCAAATGTCTCCTTCGGGCTCATTGCGCCAATTCAAAGCCGCTTTGCTGAACTTGATTCAGCATCTCCCTAAGGAACTGCTCAAGCAGCGGATGGAGGTCCTGAATCAAGTTCAGGACAACGGAATTATAGCCGGCAATGGGCTTTCACTGCATTCCAGGTAATCACGGCAGGTTGCAGACTTTTCCACCAAACCCCGTCATCTCTGTGCTTGTCACAGAGATCCATTCCTGAGCGATTAAAGTGAGCGGAAAGGATCAGGCATGGATTCCCGTGACAAGCACGGGAATGACGGCAGAGGTGTTTTTAAGGGATTGCTAAGGTCCTAAGCAGCCAGCTTAGCAGCAGCCGTCCCAGCAAGGCGCCCAAAAGTCGTGGCAGTCAGCAGGCCATTGCCAGCGATGTAGCCATCCGCGCCCGGGCCTGAGATGCCGCGGGCGGCGCCGCCGCCGGCGAAGAGGTTTGGCAGGGGGGAGCCGTCGGGGCGGAGGACTTGGCCGTCGGCGTTGACGCGCAGGCCGCCTTGGGTGTGGAACAGCGCGCCGGTGACTTTGACGGCGTAGAATGGGCCCTCCAGGGCTGGCTTTTCTTTCCAGTCGCGGCCGAAAGCGTCGGGCTCACCAGCCTTGGCGGCGTTGACGGCAGCGTTGGTTTGGACCAGCGCGTCGGGGGGCAGATTGGCGGTGTCAGCCAGCGCTTCGAGCGTGGGCGCTTCCATGACAGCGCCAGCGCTGACGGCTTGTTGGAAATCGTCGAATTTGATCATCAAGTCGTAGAGGCGCTGGTCGAGGATGGACCAGGCGGCGTGCTCAGGCTGAGCGACGACTTTGACGGCTTGCTCTGAATAGCCTTTGCTTTCATCGGAGAAGCGTTCTCCCAGGCGGTTTACCTGATAGCCGCCCTCCATGATCATGGGCCAGAGGATGGGGATGGCGTAGCCGGCGGCCAGACCGCCATGGCCTTGGTACGCGCTCATGTCATCCAGCGCCGCGCCGAGCTTTTCGCCCCACACCATAGCCTCGCCTTGATTGCCGGGGTGGCCGTGGAAGGTCGCGCCTTCCAGCTCGGGGATGAGCTGTTTGACCATGGCTTCATTGCCGGCAAAACCGCAGCAGGCAAGGATGAGCGCATCGCAGCCCACATCTTCGCTGCTGCCGTCAGGACGCGCGTAGGCCACGCCAGTGATGCGGCCGCTTTCGTCCACATAGAGGCGGTGGACGTGGGCATCGGTGAGGACATCAGCGCCAGCGTCGCTGCAGGCCTGTTCAAGCGCGGCCATGAGCTCAGCGCCGGTGCGGTTTGGCGTGCCATACATGCGCATGTGGGAGTGGCCGGGGTAGGTGAAACCGTCGATTAAATCGATGGGAACGCTATGGCGTTCTTTCAGCCACGCGACTGTGCCCGCTGATTGCGCTGCTAAATGAGAGGCGATGGCGGCATCGGTGCGGCCCTTTGTTTTGGTGACGATGTCGCTTGCAAATGTCTCAGGGCTATCGGCAATGCCGCGCGCGGCTTGTTCAGGCGTGCCCGCTGCTGGGATCAGCCCGGTGGACATGGATGTTGTGCCCCAGACTTTGGGGTCGCGCTCGAGCACCAAGACATCGGCGCCTGCATCACGCGCGGCCAGCGCAGCGGTCAGGCCGCAGCCACCAGCGCCCACCACGAGGACCGGCAGGGAAAACTCAAAGCCCGCCTCTGGCGTGGGCAGAACGTCTGGGTCAAACGCCACGGATTATACGCTCACCGACAGAAAGGGCTGGGCGCGGCGGTGCAACACATATTTACCGCCCAAGGAGCCGAAGTTGATGCGCACGTCCTCATCGCAATAGACGACGTCTGAATGGAGCTTTGGCGGTTTGATGTCGAAGGTCAGGGCATCGTCTTCGCCCAGATCAAAAGCCGTCCGCAGCGCATCATCGCTCATGCCTTCGGCGCGCAGTTCGCCCTTGTAGAACTCGACCGAGTATCGCTGGGGCTCGTCTTCAGGAATGTCATAGCGGCCATACAGAATGAGCTCAGCTTTTACAGAGCCATCCATGGTCTCAATCAAATGGACGTTGTTATAATCTTTGGTCTCATGATGAATTTCCTGCAGCAGGTCGAGCACCCGCAGCGGTTTTTTCGGCATCTTCCCAAAGGTGAGGAAATTAAACATGTTGTCATGCGCTTTGGGCTTGCCAGCGGTATGGCGCGGGCCGAATTGCGCAAAATCAGTGCCCCAGGGGTCAGCCACTTTTTCCTGGTCATCCAATGGACGCGGCAAGGGCGTATGCGGCACCAACGCATCGATAGCGGCCATCACACGGTCATAAGCGGCATCTTCATAGCTGCCATCGTCTTTGGTGTCAGAAATGGCGGCTTTCAGCTCCGCCTTCAGTGCTGCGACATCGCTCATATGAGAGGCTCCTTGCCAGGGTTTGCTCGTCTATTTAGGAAGCGAGC
>JBCCDR010000251.1:0-4474 GCA_039030675.1 Pseudomonadota bacterium
CCTTGTATTTCAAAGTGTGAATACGTATTCACACCGCGAGAGTCAATGCACATCGAGACAAAACCGGTCATGCCGCAAACCTTGTTTGAAAAGCTGTGGAACAGTCACACTGTGACGAAGGGCCCGGGCGGGCGCACTCTGCTGTATATTGACCGGCACTTGGTCCAAGAGGTCTCCAGCCCGCAAGCGTTCGAGGGGCTGAAGGCGCGGGGCCTGCCCGTGCGCCGGCCGCATAATCACATCTCTGTGGCTGACCATGCGGTTACAACCATGCCCGGGCGCTCGCCGCTGAAAGACTCGCTCGCTGCGAAACAGCTCGCCCGCCTGGAGGAGAACGTCGAAGCCTTTGGTCTGCCGTACATTCCCATTGGTGACCGCAGGCACGGCATTGTGCACATCATAGGCCCAGAACTCGGCTTCACGCTTCCAGGCACGACTCTGGTGTGCGGTGATAGCCATACCTCCACCCATGGCGCTTTTGGCGCGCTGGCCTTTGGCATTGGCACCAGCCAATGTGAAAGCGTCTTGGCAAGCCAGTGCCTGTGGCAAGACCCGCTCCAGCCCATGCGCGTGTGGCTTGAGGGCACGCTGCAGCCCGGCGTGAGCGTGAAAGACATCATCTTGGCACTCATTGCGAAAATTGGCGTCAATGGTGGGCGTGGCTATGCCATTGAATATGCCGGCCCAGCGGTTGATGCCATGTCCATGGAAGCGCGCATGACGCTGTGCAACATGACCATTGAAGCCGGCGCCCGTATCGGCCTTATCGCGCCGGATGAGACAACATTTGCCTATGTGAAAGACCGACCGCTGGCGCCAAAGGGCGCGCTATGGGAGCAGGCTCTACACGCTTGGCAGGCACTCAAATCGGATGAAGAGGCTGAGTTTGCGAAGACGGTCACGCTCGATGTCAGCATGCTTGGGCCGCATGTCACTTGGGGCACAACGCCGGCCGATTGTGCTGACATTGCAGGCCGGGTGCCGGACCCGGCTTCAGCCCTGCCTGAGCAGCGCGCGCATGTGGAAAAATCGCTGCACTATATGGGGCTTAAGCCCGGTACTGCTTTCACGGATATTCCAGTTGATGCCGTCTTCATCGGCTCGTGCACAAATGCAAGGCTGGAAGATTTGCGCCGGGCCGCGGTCGTCGCGGACGGCCGTAAAGTTGCGCCCGGTGTGCGCGCGCTGGTGGTCCCCGGCTCGCTGCAAGTGGAAGCGGCCGCGCGGTACGAGGGTTTAGATAAGGTGTTTAAAGCCGCCGGTTTTGAATGGCGCAACGCTGGCTGTTCCATGTGCGTCGCCATGAATGAGGATCGGCTCGCGCCCGGCGAACGCTGCGCCTCCACCTCAAACCGCAATTTTGAAGGTCGGCAAGGGCCTGAGGCGCGCACGCATCTGCTCAGCCCAGAAATGGCGGCTGCGGCTGCTGTAACCGGCCGCCTGAGCGATGTGCGCACCTTATTGGGAGCCGGCCATGGATAAGATCGCCCAAATTACCAGCATCGCTGCGCCGCTGCCGCAAGCGGATATTGATACGGATATGGTGCTGCCAGCGCAGTTCTTGCTGCGGCTCGATAAAAACCTCGGGCCCTTCGCGTTTGCCAGTGCGCGCAAGCAAGGCGGCTTTGTGCTGGACGAGCCGCGCTACAAAGAGGCGCAAATCCTTGTCGCAGGCCCGCGCTTTGGCATTGGCTCAAGCCGGGAACAGGCCGTTTGGGCGCTCCTCGATGCCGGCATCCGCTGCATCATCGCGCCAAGTTTTGGCGAGATTTTCTACAACAACGCGCTTCGCAACGGCCTGCTTGTCTTGAGCCTCGCGCCGGAGGCGCAAGCCTTGGCAATGACGGCGGCCCAAGAGCTGCAAGCTGTGACGGTCGATCTGGAAAGCCAGCATGTGGTTTTGCCAGATGGCGTGACTGCTGGTTTTGAAATCTCGGCCCATCATCGCAGCGCGCTGCTGCGCGGGCTCGATGAGACGGAGCATCTGCTGTTGGAGCATGAGGCCGACATCGCCGCCTTTGAAGCACAACAAGCTCAAACGGCGCCATGGCTGCGCATCTCCGACGAGGCGCTCAGCACCTTCAAATTTTACAGCCCACAAGAAGGCGACACCGTATGACAAAACCATCCCTGAAAGACGCACTTTCCTCTGGTCAATTCATCGCCGCGCCTGGGCTTTACGACATGATGTCGGCTGTGATTGCCAACAAAGTCGGCTTTGATTTTGTCTATGCGTCTGGCTACTGGCTCACCGCGTCGGGTTACGGCCTGCCCGACGCTGGAATCGTGAGCTACACCCAGCTGCTCGACCGTGTTGCGACACTTTGTAAGACGGTCAATGCTGGTGTCATCGCCGACGCGGATACCGGCTTTGGCGGGCTGCTGAACGTGCACCATACCGTGCGCGGCTATGAGGAGGCTGGCGTTGCGGCCATCCAGATTGAAGACCAAGAATTCCCCAAGAAATGTGGCCACACGCCCTATAAACGCGTCATCGAAACCAGCGAAATGCAGCGCAAGATTGAGGTGGCCTGCGAGGCACGCCGCGATGCCAATGGCATCCAAATCATCGCCCGCACCGATGCGCGCCAGCCCGAAGGCTTTGAGGCAGCCGTGGCGCGCGGCAAAGCCTATGCGCAGGCGGGGGCGGATATTGTGTTTGTCGAAGCGCTTCACTCAGAAGAGGAGATGCGCGCTGCCTGTGAGGCCATTGGGGCGCCGATGATTGCCAACATGGCGCATGGCGGCGCGACGCCCATCAAAACGCCGGCCCACCTCCAAGACATCGGCTACGCTCTGGCAATCTATCCCGCGATGACGGCGCTGTCGGCCGTGGCCGCGGTGGAGACCTCGTTAAAAGCGCTGAAGGCTGGCACATTGCCATCCGCGGAGCCGGGCGACATGTTCAACTTCGATGAGTTTTGCAGCCTCATCGGCTTTGAAGATGTCTGGGCCTTTGAAGAGAAATGGGGCGGCTCTCAATAACCGAGCCACCCCTCCCTTCTGCTCCTGCACAAGAGCTCTTAAAAAGACCAGGCCAGCCCCGCGCTGCCGCGGTGGCTGGTAAAGCCGGAGCCATAATTGCCGTCATAGCGTACATGCGCGGAGAGGCGCTGGCTGATGTCGATGGCAAAGCCCGCGCCAACGGCGACTTGGTTATTGGCTTGGTCGCCCCCGCGGGTGGTGAAGGTGGCGTCCTGGACGTTCACCACGTTTGAGTTCACGACCGCCGCGTCATCGCCAAAGGCATGCTCATACATCAGGTCCAGCTGCGGCCGGATGGTGACTGAGCCGCTTTGACTTTCCGCCTCCAGCCGCACGCCAGCGCCCACAAAGGTGCGGTTAAAGCGCTCGGCATCGACATTGAGGTCTAAGATGCCCGCGCCTGTTTCGGTATAGGCATTGCGCTTGGCGCTCACATGCTCCACATGCGCGATGGGCGAGACTTTGATGCTGTCTGCTTCATAGACCGTATATTTCGCGCCAACACTGAGCGAGAAGACGCTGCCGTTTACGTCGCCATTCGCCGTCACATTGGGGGCGCCTTCCAGCGCGATGACCCGGTCAATGTCATAGTCTTGGAAGCCGTAGCTGACGGCTGCCGACAGGCCGAGCTGGTCCTTCTCATACACGCCATGCGCGCCGATATGGATGGTATCGACATCGGCGTCAGACAAGTCGCTGTCGATATTGCCGGTGCTAAAGCCGGCGGCAATCCCGACGCGGATGATGCCTTGGTCGAGCGGCACAAAGCCATCAATACCGGTGGCAAGCCCGCCCAGGCCTGCGTCATAGCCCACGCGCCCGCCGCCACCAGACACATCCGCCAGCGCGCCGATGGCCGCGCCCCAAATGGCATAGC
Organism: Pseudomonadota bacterium; assembly: GCA_039030675.1. Lineage (GTDB taxonomy): Bacteria > Pseudomonadota > Alphaproteobacteria > Sphingomonadales > CAKZYD01 > CAKZYD01. Next base: position 3,863 of record JBCCDR010000251.1, read on the forward strand.
GTTTGCCGTCACTGCCCAAGCCAGCGGGATCGCCCGTTTGCGCGATCTGCTGCCCGCCGGCATCGACGAAGCCGTTTGTGGCGCCCATAAGCACCCCGCGGCGCCGCAACGTTTCAGCAAAGATGCGGCCATCCACTAGTCCGGCTTGGACAGAGTTGGCTTGGATGGACTTGTCAGATTCGATCTGGCTGCGGTCATAGCTGATGGTGACGTCCAAATCGTTATAGGCCACTGTAACGTCGACATCCGGCAAATTGTCCGTGACGCTGGAGAACTCACCGCTAATGTCTTCCAAGGCGGTGATGATCACATAGTCCTGTTGCAGCGGGAAATTCGTTGGGTAGAGCACGCCATTGACGGCCAGGGCGCCATCGATGACCACGTTATCGCCTGCATTGACGAGGTCTGATGTACCATCGGACGCAATGTCGATTTCCAGCATGCTGGTCGCCTGCAGTGTTAAATCACCCGCCACGGTAAAGGTCCCGGAACCCCTTTATTCGGTCCACAGTCCAGCGTCCAGTGCCCAAAGTGGAATGAAGTGCTGTGTTGATGATCCGCTCACACGCAAACAGCTGAACGGCACTGATGATCCAAAAAAAAGGCGAAAGC
>JBCCDR010000252.1:0-4467 GCA_039030675.1 Pseudomonadota bacterium
CGCCTGAAAGAGCCGCCGGTATGCAGGTCCTCTGGCAACACCCCCTCCAGCGCAGTGATATTGCTTGGCCATGCCAGGCTTTCAAGAGCGCTATACTGCCCGTCCAGAGCCAAAACACTATGGCACCAACTGTCGGGCAAGGCACTCACCAACGTGCGCAGGCGCATTTGGATGCCGCCTGGGGCAAAGCTGGGGAAGACATGCAAAAGCTCAAGAGCCATGGCCGCCTTTTCCCTGCGCTGCGTGTCTGCTTGCTATCACTTGACCTTCACTACGATATATGCGGCACTCCTTGCCACCGATAAGGTCTGTTTGTTAGAAAATCCCAAACAAAGCTGGGCAGTTATTCAATACCTTCAAGCTCAGCAACACGGCAGAGGACACCTTAGACGATGTTTCGTGCGATCTGGTTTTTTGGCTGTCTAGCCGTTGCGATTATGCTTGCGGTGATTGGCAAATCCCTTGTGCCGTTGCTGACCAGCGAGATTTCACCCGATGGGATCTCCCACGGCATCTATGATTTGCTCAGCCGGTCCTCCAGTGTTCGCACGGGGTTGGTCTTTTCTCTCTTCATCGTGTTTTTCACCATCTTAGGGCTTGGCGGACAAGTCCTGGTCGATGCACTCACAATGCGCCGCTTCCACCAGCGCCTCATGGAGCGCAGCAGCGAGACGCCCATCACGCATATCGATTTCATGAAATTGGCCTCAGATGCTGGCGACTTTGCAGAAACTGCGGAAGCTTATGCAGACCATAGGACATCAGCAGAACAGGAGGCGCTGAAGACGAAGCTGCCCGCCGCGCAAATTTTTGATGAGCAATCACAAATTCGCAACCGGCTTAATCTTTGGCTGTTTGATAACAGCCTGGTGTTTTCGCTCAGCTTAGGGGCCATCCTGTTTCTGCTGGCGAGGGTTATCGGCGTGGATGATGTGGTCTTCCAAAGCCAGCTATCTCTGCGCACGCCCGTCAACGGGCTGTTACCGGCCCTGCAAGCGGGGCTTTTCGCCCTGGCGCTTTTGGCCATGGCGGGACTGTTTGCGCGGATCGTCACTGGCTTCATGGTTGACCTGCGCCGCAGCCAGCTCGCCCGCTTTACAAGCCTCCTGGACGGCCTGTTCTTCACCGGTCAATCCGCCCTTGACGCGGTCGCAAAGCCGCTGAAAACCCTGTCGGACGCGCAAGCGCTGATGGCGGAAGATAGAAGCGAACAACTCTCTGAAACCATGGCCGCTGCCCTGAAGGATTTTCGCGACAGCCTAACGGGTGAGTTCACCAAACAAGTCAAATCCACCCGCAAGCTGATGGAGGAAACTGAGAAACAGGTCAACAACTCCACCGTCGCCGTTGAAGCAGCGCATGATGCCCTAGCAAAATACGCACGCGGCCAATCAGCAGCGATAGACAAAGCCATCGCCGCAGCCATCAACAATTATTTTAAAGATGAGACCACGACGCGGGCTGGCCTCAACAAAGCCATCACCGACAGTCTGGAAGCGGCAGCTGATACAATCAAACAAACCAGCGAGAGCAGCATGCAGTCGCTGCAGGCGGGCCTGGACCAAGTGAATGCAAGCTATGGCGGCGGGCTGACAAAAACCGCCGATGCGCTGAAACAAACACAGCTGGAAATGAGCCTGTTGGTGCGTGCGATTGAGCGGCTTGCCAGTAGCGCCCCCGACCCCAGCCAGACCCAGGACTTTCCCCGCCTGGTCAATGATGATGACTTCGCAGATGCCCCGCGCCCGCTTGAGCCGCTGAGCGTTGAGGAAGCCCCAAGTGAAGAGGATAACGCGCGCATTGCCCAGCTCACCGACGCGCTACGCGGCAAGGCTAAGAGCACGCGCATGAAACAAGGCGGCCAGCAGCCTGCGGAAACACTGAGCAATAAGCTGAAGGATTTAAAGGCGGAGCTTGGACCAGAAGATCTGCCCGAGCTCTAGTCGAGCGCCTTTCCAAATAGCTGGCTTTTAAGTGGGCGTCGTCTGGCGGCGATACTCAACATAGTATCCATCTTTGGTTTTAAGCCCGACTTTTAAGAACGCTTCTTCTTCGTCAAACCACATTTTATGCGTCGTCTCCCCAGTGTCGAGGCGCGTGATCTCGTAAAAGCGCACACTTCCAGTGGCGTTTTGATAGTCTGAAGGCTCGGCTAAACCGCGAAAATGGATGCGCGACGGCCGCAAAATGCCAGAGAGCGTGTCCAGTAAAACGACGTCCGTGTTAGTGTCCGTGAAAAGATGATTAGCAAGGGTAAAACTCGTGGGAACCACTTCATCTGGCGCTTGCTTTGGTTCGCCATTGACGCGCATCTCATAGCCCTCGTCAATGGCATCTAACGTGACTTCATAGGTCCCGCTTGATCTATCCGTCACCGCAGACAGCATTTTAAGCGTGCGCGGCGACAGTGCCCAGCGTTCGCTTGCGCTATGATCCATTCGAAATGCCGTGACGCCCAGAAACTTCACCCGGATCGCAAAGGACACGTCAACAAGGGCGTCATCGCCCTCCATGGTCACGGTGACATGGTGGTTGCCAATGGATTTGCCTTTGCGGAAAATCTTGTAATGCAGGGTCTGGTCGGGTGCATTTTCCGGCAGCTGCGGCGTGCTTGGAGCCGGTTCTGCGCCCGCACCGATGAAGACGCTGGCCGCGCATATGCCAAAGGCAACGCGCCTTACTCTTGCCAATTGATCCATCTCGTCGCTAAGCCACCGGTCTCGTCAAAATTACGCCCTGCAGGCGTTGCACAATCATGACAAAGCGATAACAGTGTCAATAGTGCATAGGGGTGATGCCGTCATGGTGCACGTAAACCAATGGCAAGCGGAGTGTGAGTTTTGAAGGTGATCAGAGCCGCCGCCCTGCTTTGTGTTTTGCTCATCGCAGCGTTCCTTGCCTTTTCCTTGCAGATAGAGCCGCCAGCCCCCTACCAAGCGGACACGCCAACTTCTGAAGAGCTCATGGACCTGCGCCGCCAAGCGCGCATCTGGCTTGGGCAGCTGAAACAGAAAAAGACAACAACGCTCTCGATTGCAGCCTCTCATCTGGCAACTTTGGAGAAAACGTGGAACACGTCCGGACGGCCAGGTGTGCTGCACTTTGAGCCCCTTACCGCTGCAAGCCAGTCCCTCGATGGCTCCTTGTACTGGCCGCTGTGCCTGTTTGATCGCTGCGCCTGGGCGCGGCTGCGCATTCAGCTTCCAGCCACGCAAGGTACAATCTCACCAGAGCTACGCTTAGGGAAAATCCCTGTGCCGCGCCTGCTTTGGCAGAATGCAAGTCATGTCATCGCCAAACGCGCTGGGCTCGCCGCCCCATCGCAACAGCTTGATCAGATCGGCCCTATCTCTCTCGCGCAGCAGCAATGGCATGTCACCGTCGCAAACCCGCGGGGTTTGAAAAATTATCTGAAGGATTTTGTCAAAGACGTTGCAGGGCCGTCCACCACACGCACGCCCAATCCTAAAACTTTGGAATATCTGGCGAAGTTGACGGACCTGGGCACAAAGCCAAAACCCAAAAACCTGGCGCTTGAAGATATTGTCGCGAACGTATTTGCAAACAACGCTCGCTCAGACACGCCCAGAGAGGATGCGCTCGCAGCCTTTGAAGCTATTGTTATCACGCTCTCACATCCACGTATTTCTGCCGTGGTCTTTGAAGCGGGGTTACAGCCGCGCTGGCACAGCACCGTTGACGACGCTGGCAAACGGCTTTTGGTTCCCCCTTTGTGGTCTCGCTCACAGCTCAATGGCCGCGGAGATCTTAGCGTTCATTTTGCCTCAAGCGGCGCGCTGGAGTTCATGGTCAATGCCGATGAGACCGCCTATGCGGGGTATCTGAAGGAGCTCTCCGATAGTGCCAAGGGCGGCTCTGGCTTTGATACCTCGGACCTGAGAGCAAACGCCATTGGCCAAGCCCTGGTCGCGGCCCTTCGCTCGGCAGATGACGCTGACTTGAGTGCCATGACGCAATGCCTTGCCGATAGAGACAGGCTGAAAGGCGTGTTTGATGCGGCCTTCGCGATGCAAGGTCTGGAGGCTCTGCTGGACAAAACCCAGCCAGCGGACATTTTGAGAGACAACCTCTCGACTGTGCGCCAAAGCTACACAGAGCTCTTTAAGAGCTGCGGCACGTCTTAGGCTGGCCTGCGGTACTGCCTCTTGATGGCATCAGCGTTGCTGGTCAGGGTTCCAGGCGCCAGCTGGCATTTCTGCTCTAGCCCAAGCAGCGTTTCAGCTGATGTGAGCAGCGCGGCGCGCACATCTGCCCGCGTCATATCCGACAGAACGGTCAGTGCGGCCTCGGTCTCAGCAAGTTTGAGTTTGGTTATACACTCTTCAATATAAGCCCCGGTCAGCATCTGGTTTTTCTGGAATGCCCGCGCGCGCGAAACCAGCACGTTGAAGGGAAGCAAGCGTGGGCTCTGCTGCGCTGTTGGAGGCTCAGATGCGGCCTTCTCCG
>JBCCDR010000253.1:0-4438 GCA_039030675.1 Pseudomonadota bacterium
GAAGGATGGGAGGGCGAATGCAATCAACACGAAGGCCGAACCCCACAGCACCGTGAGCAGGGCAACCAGAACAAAATCAATAAGCGCTGCGCGTGACATAAAGGCCCCAGGTGAGATAGCACTAAGGCCAGTATGGATTGTTGGGCCTTTCGTCACGCGGGAAATAATGGCTGACACAGCAAACGAAAAGCGCAAATCGACAAAGCCTGTCACAAAGCAGCGCCTGATGAACGCGGCGATGCATTATTTAGGGCGCTTTGAGTCAAATCAGCAGCGCCTTCAAGAAGTGCTTGAGCGAAAAGTTCAGCGCTGGACGGGCGTGATGGATACATCGGGCAGTGACGCGATAATCAAAGACACCATAAAGCGCTGCGCCTCGCTTGATTTGGTCAATGATGGCCGCTTCGCCGCCATGCGGGCGCAGCTTTTGATGCGCAGAGGCAAGGCGGTTCGCCACATTGTGCAGGATTTGCGGGCACGCGGCATTGCCCAAACAGATATTGATCAGGCCGTCGCTGCTTTTGGCCAGCATGACGCCAAAGATGCCATTATAACGCTCGCAAAGCGCCGCCGGCTTGGGCTGTTCCGTAATGAAAGGGCGCAAGAGCGATCGCTGGCAGATCCGCGAAAATGGCGAGACAAAGAACTCGGCGCCCTCATGCGCGCAGGCCATAGCTATCACTTGTCCGCCGCGTTCTTAGGTCTTGATGACGAGTTGGCGCTGGAGGAATGGCTAGAGGACGTTTAAGCGCCTGCTTGCATCCTCTAAAGCCTGCGGTGTGTCCACATCAAACACCACGCTATCATCATGCCAAGGCAGCAACGCGATCTCACCGCGATGTGCCTTTAAAACATCACGCGCGCCGCTGTCTCCCTCCAGCGCTTTAAGCGCCCCGAAATACGCGCGGGGCCAGTAGACCGGATGTCCGGGTCGTGCATCGAAGGCCGGCCGCCAAATCTTGCCTGGTTTGCCTCGCGCCGCGTCGATCAGGCTTTTGATGATATGGGGCGTGATCAGCGGCATATCCCCAAGCATAATAAGAACGGCATCAGCGTTGGTGTCTCGTACTTTTTGAATGCCTGCGCTTATTGAGTGCGATTGGCCTAAGTGCGCCAGCTGGGCATGCACGTTGGTCACATTGCTCGCTTCGGGCGGCTCAGTCTTGCCGTGGACTAAGTAGACGGGGCCAGCCTCGCTTAGCAGAGCAGCGTCAAGCGCCCACTGGTAGAGCGGCTTGCCGGCGACGGACTCCAAAAGCTTATCGCGTTCTCCCATCCTTCGAGACAGGCCAGCGGCTAAGACAATAAGGACTGTTTCCATCGCCTTCCGTCAGGCCTTTGGTACCGGGCGGCGCAGCTGCGGGCGCGCTTCGATCTCTTTTAAGAGGCCGCCGACGCTCATCTCCGCCCAGTCCTGCGGTGTTATTGCGATATTAGCTGCGACGCGCTCTAGCACCCAGTCAAAGCCGTTCAGCGCCGGCGATTTCGCGCAGCCCGGCAGGCCAATGACGGTTGCTTGGCCCACTTTCCCGAACACCAAGAGGTTGCCCGGGTCCGCAGCCATGCCGACACGCTCAACCGTGCCGCCGGCGCGCTGGATGGCGGCTGGGATGACATCGGCCTCATCAACCGTGGCCGACGCGCCGAAAATCAATAGGACTCCCTGTGGGCCGATGGAAGCAGCTTTCGCTTTAATCCAGTCAGCAACCGGACCTGGTCTGTGGTCGCAAGCTTCCACGCCATCCATGACCAAGCCGACGCGCTGTGCGCGTTCTTGTGTAAAGCCGAGTATTTTTTCACTGAGTGGCTTTACAGCGCTGAGCCGTGTTTCAAGCAGAGCGCAGCGTGCGCCTAGAAAGGGGTTGATGGTTGAGAGCGGACCATGCGTTGCAAGCAGCTCTGTGCAGGCGGCCAGGGCCTCTCCGGGCACGGCAAATGGGATGATTTTGACAGTTCCAACCAGGTCATTTGCGCGAACGGTGGACAGGGGCGGCACCATCGCGAGCGTGATTTTAGCGTCAATGGCGTTGAGCGCGATCAGTCTGTCACGCTCATAAGTGATAACGCCATCTTCCTTGGCGATAAGATTGCAGCGACCCGTATGGGGCTTCTCAAAGGCGATGTGCGCGCCAGCAGCATGCTTGGCGATCTGCTGTGCGGCGTCATCTTCGAGGACATCGCCATCTTCCAGCTGACCGGCAAACACATCGCTGACGCCCGCTTGGACCAGCGCTTCCACATCTGCCTCAGTCAGCCAATGGCCTTTTCGCAGGCGTTGAGAGGCGAGGCTTACGCTGTGCCCGAGCATCATGCCCACGCACGCATCGGGCGCGCGAAACTCAAAGATCATGGTGTTGGCTTGCGCAGGGCTTGAACAATATCCGCTGCGATCGACAAAGCGATCTCCGCAGGGCTGCGGCCGCCGATATCCAATCCGACGGGGGCTGAAATGCGCGCGATGTCTGCGTCCGTAAAGCCATTCTCTTTCAGCCGGCTGACCCTCTGCGCATGGGTGCGGCGCGAGCCTAAAGACCCGATGTAAAAAGCGGGTGATCGCAAAGCAGCATGAAGGCCAGGATCATCGAGTTTTGGATCATGCGTCAGCGTCACCACGGCATGGCGATGGCCAATGTCAATGTCTTCCAGGGCTTCATCCGGCCACTGTATTAAAACTGTTGCGTTTGCAAAGCGTTCTGCGCGCGCAAAGGCGCCTCTAGGATCAATCACGGTGGCTGAGAAGGAGAGGGCGGATAACAGCGGAAGCAGCGCTTGCGCGATATGGACGGCCCCAACGATGAGGACATGGACGGGCGGATTGAAAGGGGTGAAGAAAAGCCGCGTCCCATCCTGTTCCAGCGTTTGCATCTGGTCGAGCCGCAAGGCGTTTTTCGCAGCCTCGCTGATTGCGTCGTCGACGTCGTTTAACTCGGCAAGCAGCAACGCGTCTTCTGCGCCGCTGTCTTCGCGCGTTATTAAGCAGAGGGCCTGCTGGTCCGCGCGCGCGGCAAGGACCTTAGAGAGCGTAGATTGTTTCATGCGCTGGCGTCTAGTGTCTCGACCAGCACCTCGATCTGGCCGCCGCAAGCCAGCCCGACCTCCCAGGCCTCATCATTGGTGACGCCGAAGGACAGCGTTTTAACGCCGCCATTCGCCACCAGCTCTTGCGCCTCGGCGATGACCGCGCCTTCCACGCAGCCGCCTGAGACAGAGCCTTCAAACAACCCGTCATCACGAATGGCTAAAATGCTGCCAGCTGGCCGCGGAGCGGACCCCCAGGTTTTGATCACTGTGGCCAGAGCGACCTTATGGCCGCCTTCCAGCCATATCTGCGCCTTGACTAAAGGGTCACTGCTCTGCACGCCTGTTTCAGACATCCCAAACGCCTTTACATCAGGAAGATAATCGCAAGCACAATGGCGACAGCCAGTGCACCGCCCCACACAAAGGCTGGTATGCCGCCAGTTGTCTCAGCTTCAGGCTCTGCTTGGATCTGGGTCTGGGCAACTTCCGGCTCTGGCTCTGCAATAGGCTCAGGCGCAGGCGCTTCTTGTGCCACCACAGGTTCAGGCGCTTCTTCTGGCGCCGGTTCTTCTGTTGCAGGCTCTGCGACGGTGTCGCTGGCGGCGCTTGCTTCCACATGCGCTTTGAAGGCGGTGAAGAATTCGTCAGCGTATTTTTTCGCGGCGCCATCAATCAGCCGGCTGCCAATGCGCGCAAGCTGCCCGCCGACATTGGCTTTTACGTCGTAAGACAGCTGCGTTCCGCCCTCAACTTCATCAAGCGTCACGTCTGCGCCGCCTTTGGCAAATCCAGCCGCGCCGCCTTTGCCTTGGCCGGCAAGCGTGTAGCTGTTTGGTGGATTGAGGTTTTGCAGCTCCACCTCGCCTTTAAACGTCGCTTTCACCGGGCCAACAGCGGCTTTCACCGTTGCGACCAGGGTGTTTTCGCTGGTTTTTTCCATGGATTGGCACCCTGTGATGCAGGCTTTGAGCACCTCAGGATCATTCAGCGCATCCCAAACAGCTTGTTTGGGGGCATCTATCATTTGCTGGCCTGCCATTTCCATTTGGGGGGTCCTTTCTGCGCATTCGGAGAACGTCACTTAGCTATAACGCAGCAAAATAAGAAAGGAAATCTCACCCGCAGCGATCGCCGCTCTTGATTTCACAGTCCGCCCGCACCTACAAGCAAGGAAATCTTCATCTCAAACTGGCACAGCAGTCGGAAAACAGACAGCGGCAAGGGCAAAAAACCATGGCAAGTGGGTTTTTATCGTCAAATCCTTATGGGCGGAATTTTCTTGGCACAGCGCCAACCTGGTACAAGCTGACCATCATCGGCTTTTTGATCGCAAACCCGATCCTGTTATTTGCCGTCGGCCCCTATGTGACCGGCTGGGTCGTTGTTTTGCAGTTCATCTTTACCCTGGCAATGGCCC
>JBCCDR010000254.1:0-4399 GCA_039030675.1 Pseudomonadota bacterium
CGCTCGAAGGACGTCATCAAATCTGGCGGTGAATGGATTTCCTCCATTGATCTGGAAAATGAAGCTGTGGGACATCCTTCTGTCGCCGAGGCTGCCGTGATCGGTATTTCCCACCCCAAATGGGATGAGCGGCCCTTGCTGATCATCATCAAAAAAGAGGGCGCGGAGCTGTCCAAGGCGGACATGTTGGATTTTCTCAAAGACAAAATCGCCAAATGGTGGATGCCTGATGATGTGGTGTTTGTGGATGAAATCCCGCACACGGCCACTGGGAAAATTCAAAAACTGGCTCTGCGCGAGCAGTTTAAGGACTATGTTCTGCCGACCGCGTCTTAGCGGAGATTACTTCTCTAAATTGCCGGCCAGCATCCAGCGGACAAGTGCGCGTGCTGGCCACAGCCAAATCAAGCCAGCGATGATGTAGAAGACGACTTCCACCAGGAAGGGAAGCGAGCCAACCTGGACGGAGAGTTCGGCAATAATCAAGCCATACAGCGCGAGCCCGAAGAGCAAGGCAAGCGTGCCAACCAGGTTGCGCCAATTTGGTCTTTCTTTCACGTGCGCTTGTCCCTCATTGCAAAAGCTTGGTGAATTACGCGCGTGGTTTCGCGCCAAAGCCCGATATCGTCAATGCGGTCATGCGCCACCCACTGCGCGCTGGCTGCATCATCGCCAGGGATCAAGGACCGGCTGGTCGACTCGGCCCAAAAATCTATGAGCGAATAGTGGAACGAGACCTTTTGGTTTGCGTCCTTCTCAATGAAATCCACAACATCGACGAGGCCGCTCACAGTGATCTCAAGCCCGGTTTCTTCCAGGACCTCACGCCGCGCCGTGTCGTGAAGCGTCTCGCCAAGCTCTTGCGCGCCGCCGGGCAGGCTCCATTCTTTTTCCTTCGGCGGCTTTCCTCTTTGAATAAGCAGAACGTCATTTCCATTGAGAACCACAACGCCGACTGCCGCGATTGGCTGACTTGGATATTCACGCGGCAAGAGACTCCCTTTCGCTCTACTGCTGTGGTTTAACGCTGCCCATGTGCGGACGTTTTTTATTTACCTCAGCAATTGAAGCAATGCGGCAGTTGTTCAAGGCTAGTACACATCTTGCCTTATCGCCGCGCTATAACATCGCGCCAACACAAGACATCCTTGTTTATTCCATTCAAGAAGAAGTCGGCCCTTGCCTCCTGCCCATGCGCTGGGGGCTGGTGCCCACCTGGATGAAGGAGATGCCGCGCACCGCTGTGTTCAACGCACGCGGGGAAACACTTCAGGAGAAGCCGTTTTTCCGAGGCCCGTATCGTCATCACCGGTGCCTCATTCCAGCAAATGGCTGGTATGAGTGGGCGAATTTAGATGGCGAGAAACGCCCCTATGCCATGGCGAGCGATAATTATGCTCCGCTTGTATTTGCCGGTCTCTGTGACGTCTGGAGTGGCCCCGATGGTGGGTCTCACTTATTATCGGCAACCATTGTCACGCGGCCATCGGTTGGGCATCTGGATAATGTGCATGCGCGCATGCCGCTTGTGTTAAGCGAAGCGGGTCAAAAGCTGTGGATGAACCACGCAGATTTCAAACCGCCCAATCCCCTCGATCCCGACCTTCTGGATGATCTGGAGAAGATCGCCATCAAGCCAGCCAATCGCGACGTTGGCAATGTCCGCAATGAAGGCCCGCAGTTGCTTGATCCGGGTGATGGGTTCCTTGGCGATTTGCTTTAAAGCACTTTGCCAGGGTTCATGATGCCTTTGGGGTCAAGCGCGGCTTTCAGCAGGTGCATGGCATTGAGCGTTTCAGCTGGCTTTGTAGCCTTCAGCGCGTCTTTTTTCAGCTGGCCAATGCCGTGCTCGGCAGAAATGGACCCGTTGAAACTGCCCACATGACTGTAAACGATGTCTGTGATTTGCGGTCTTAGCTCAGCGAACTCTTCGTCGGTCACATCCGGCCATTGCTGCACATTATAGTGTAGGTTGCCATCCCCAATATGGCCAAACACGCTCAGCGGTATGTCCGGCGATATGGCGGTGAGGGCGTCTCGAGTCGCCGTCATGAAGGCGGGGACCTGGCTGACCGGAACAGAGATATCGTGTTTAATGGCTCTGCCTTCGCGCTTCTCCCCTTCAGGAATGCCATGCCGCAAGCGCCACAGCGTATCGGCCTGTGCGACATTGGCCGCCAAGGCGCCATCGAGCACCAAGTTTTTGTCCAGCGCCGTCGTCAGAATGTCTTCTAAGCGCCGGCGCAACAAATCATGGCTTCGGGGACTGCCTAGCTCAATGAGGGCATACCACTCATAGGGCTTGGCCAGCGGGTCCACACAGCCTGGGACATGTTTGAACGCCATATCCAAAGCGTAGCGCGACATAAGTTCAAAGCTTGTCACATGATCGCTTGAGGCTTCCCGCGCCAAAGCCAGCAATTCAACGGCCGCTTTCGGGCTGGGTATGGCGGCTAACGCCGTCGCACTGGCTTTGATGGTGGGGAATAGCTGCAATGTTGCCGCTGTGACGATGCCCAGGGTACCCTCAGCGCCGATGAGAAGTTGCTTGATGTCATAGCCCGTATTGTCTTTGCGCAGCGCTGTTAGGTCCGCAAACATGTCTCCGTTCGGGAAAATCGCTTCCAGCCCCAACACAAGCGCGCGCATATTGCCATATTTGAGCACGTTCACGCCGCCCGCATTTGTTGAGATGGCGCCCCCAATTTCGGCAGTTCCCTCGGCGCCCAATGATAGCGGAAACAGTCGGTCTACCTTGGCGGCTTCTTCCTGAACCTCATGCAGGGTTAGGCCAGCATCGACTGTGATTGTATAGTTGAGCGAATCGACATCGCGGATGGTGCGCATGCGAGACAGTGACACGACCACTTCATTGCCGCTGCTGCCAGGAACGCTGGCGCCGCACAGCGAGGTGTTTCCCCCTTGCGGCACGAGAGCAATGGAAAATTCATTGGCTGTTTTAACGATGCGCCTGACTTCATCGGTCGTGCGTGGGCGCAGCAGCATGGCTGCTTGACCCTCATAGGCGCCGCGCCAGTCGCGCACATGGGGCGCTATGTCGGAAGGATCCGTGGTCCAGCCCTTCGGCCCCACGATGCGGCGAAAGCGTTCAAGCGCGTCGGCAGGAGGCTTTGTGAGGGTTTGCTGGCTCATGAATGTCCTTGGCGTCAGTCTGGGGCGGCCGCGCTCCCGACAGCAGCGCGGCGCAGGCGATCGTTAATGGCTCTGCCTAATCCTTTTTCGGGGATGGGCGCAACGGCTATGGCCGTCGCATGGCGCGCATTTGCTTCGGCAAGGGTGGCAAACAGGTTTTTGGCCGCCTCCTGCAGGCTGCCGCTGCCGCTGAGTGTCGTGTCGCCATCAATGGGGCCGAAGCCAATCATGAACTCCTCAGGCCGCGCTTTTTCAACGTTTAGGCGCACGGGCGCGTCGGGTGCATAATGTGCCAGCAGCTGGCCCGGCGCGCGTATCTCCTCGCCAGCGTCTTGCAAAGCTTGTCCGCACACCTCTTCCAAATCTTCGCGTGTGATCGCGCCTTCGCGCAGCAAATAGGGCCGTTCGCCGCGCACTTCGACGACGGTTGATTCGAGCCCGATGGAGCAGGCGCCGCCATCCAGGATGAGAGAGACGGCATCGCCTAGGCCGTCCAGCACATGCTGCGCGCGAGTCGGGCTGAGTTTGCCTGATGGATTGGCACTGGGGGCGGCGAGGGGGCGCCCTAAGGCGTGAAGCACCTGCCGGGCCGCGCTGTGGGCTGGCGCGCGCATGGCGAGTGTGGAGAGCCCTGCGGTGGCAAGCGGATGGATGGTGCTGCTCTCCCGGCGCGGCAGAACCAGCGTCAAAGGCCCAGGCCAAAACGCTTCTGCGAATATCTCTGCCAGCGGCGAAAAGCGCACATGGTTGCGCGCCATGCCGGGCCCTGTGACATGGCTTATGAGCGGGTTGAACGTGGGCCGGTTCTTCACCGCGAAGATACCTGCGACCGCCTCGCCATCCGTCGCGTCTGCCGCCAGGCCATAAACAGTTTCAGTCGGTAGTCCGACCAAGCCACCGTTCTTTAAAACGTCCACGGCCTCTGAAATTGTTGCCTGATTGATAGGAACTATGCTTGTCACGTGGATAACCTTACCTATCGCCTTGATGCACGCAATGCATAGTCATACGTGCTTTCTATATCCGAGCTCGCTAAAACGAAATCGCGTTTAATCCAAGAACAATAAACACAGGTCCTTTGGTCATGACATACACCGCTCCCATCAATGATATGCGCCACACTCTGCTGCACACATCAGGGTTGGACGGATTGATTGAGACCAACGCCTTTGATGGCCTCTCCCTGGAGCTCGTTGACAGCATTTTAGAAGAGGCTTCCAAGTTTGCCAGCGGCGTCTTTGCCCCG
>JBCCDR010000255.1:0-4386 GCA_039030675.1 Pseudomonadota bacterium
ACCAAGAGACTCAGACTAGCACAAACGTCTGAACCAACTCGTCTAAATTGCCTATTTTGATAGAAAGGGCCTATCACAAAGATAGAAATAAAAATGTCCTCTTGGCAACGCCTGGCATTTGGGAGAGTTCAGTATCCGCGGCTGGTTTTGCAGCTTGACGTCTCTTATTTTTGTATTAGGTACCTGATCGTATAACAGCATATGCATATAAAAACGAGTATGCGTGCCCACATTGGGCCTTTAGATGCACGTCTCTTCTTCAGGTTCAGGGTTCGCGATGAAAGTTCTAATTGTTGATGAATATTGGGCGCAGCGTCTTGGCCTCGCCCAAGTCTTCCAAGACCACTTCGATGTTGAATCAATCGTTGAGGCCGAAAGCCCAACGCAGGCCCTGCGTCTGCTAGCGGAAGGCCCCGCGCCTGATGTGATTGTGGCCGACCTTAACGGACACGAGCTGTCGGTGGTGGATATGATTGCCAATGCGGCGCCATCGTCCGGTCTGGTGCTCTTAACGCACCCAGAGGATTTCGATAAACACGAGCGCGCCATTGATAAGGGCGCGCATTCCGTTCTCTCTTACTGCGCCACGCCTGATGAGTTTAACAAAGCTGTGCGCGTTGCGCTTAACCGGGAAATCTTCCTGCGCCGGCCGCGCAGATCTGCCGATGCGGCGCGCACGGCGAGCGATGATGGCGTGCGTTTGACGCCGCGGCAAACGGACGTGCTGAAATTGCTCGCCGAAGGCAAGTCCAACAGTGAAATTGCCGGCGAGCTTGGCATGTCGCCCAATACAGTGCGCATCCATGTGAGCTCCATCTTCCGCGCGCTGAATGTGGATAACCGCACACAGGCCGCCCTATGGGCCCGCGGGCATCTCTAAGGCAGCAGCCGCGCTAATCCCGGGCGTGGCCTAAGCCCTTTCTGCGACAAAAAAACGGCGCCATTGCCGCTTCGGCGTCACTGGCTTAACGTGACATTAAGCTGCCTCCCAGCACTGTGAGGCAGCCTATAATGTCAGGAAGAGCCCATGCGCGCGCATACCCTCCTTTCCGCTGTTTTGCTGAGCCTATCTGCTTCGTTTCTAGCCGGATGCGGGGGCTCAGGCGGCGCGACGACAGCCTTGCCTGGCAACACTAATCCGCAAGTCACGCCGGCCGTCACCACACCGACCCCAACGCCGGTGACTTTCGATACGGCTGAATATCGCCGCAGCAATGGGCTCGACAACATCAACGCGCTGGCTGCTTATGAAGACGGCGCCACGGGCGAGGATGTGATCATCGGCATTGTCGACAGCGGCATTGACGTGAACAATCCAGAGTTTGCAGGCCGCATCCACCCAGCCAGCACCAATACCGCTGGCGCGCCCGACGACATTCAAGACATTGATGGCCATGGCACCTTTGTGGCCTCCGTCGCCGCCGGCGCGAAGAACGATGTTGGCACCCACGGGGTCGCCTTTGAGGCGCAAATCCTCGCGCTGCGCTCGGATGCAGCGGGCACCTGCACATCCGGTGACGGCTGCAGCCATTTTGACAGCGATATTGCCGCTGCCTTGGATGTGGCCCGGGCGGAAGGCGCGCAGGTCTCCAACCTCTCTTTAGGCGGCGGCGGCGCGAATTTCATTTTGCGCCAAGCGGTGGACCGCGCCACTAGCGACGGCATGATTTTAGTCATCTCCTCAGGCAACCAAGGCGCTGCACAGCCCGATGATTTTGCCCTGCTGGCGCTGGACGAACGCGCCAACGGCCGCGTGCTGATTTCAGGCTATGTGGACGACAACAATGTTATCGACGAGTTCTCTAATCGGGCTGGCTCAGCGCAAGATGTTTTTGTCGTCGCGCCCGGCTCTGGCATCCGCGCCGCGGGCCTTGATGGAGACGAGTTTTTCGTCAGCGGTTCGAGCTTTTCAGCGCCGCATGTGTCCGGCGCGATTGCCCTGCTCTATGACCTGTTTCCCAATTTAACGCCAGACCAGATGATTGAGCTGGTGACGTCCACCGCGACCGACCTGGGCGCGCCTGGCGTTGATGCGGTCTATGGGCACGGCCTCATCAACTTAGAAGAAGCCATTCAGCCGCAAGGCTCCATGCAAACGCTCGTAACCTCAGCGTCTGACCAATCGACCGCGTTGGCGCCGCTGGTGTCAGCGCCTGCGGCACCTTCCGCCTTCGGGGGTGCCATCGCCGCTGGGCTTGGCGGGGCGCAGGCTGTTGGGTTTGACCGCTTTGACAGGGCCTATGACATTCCCCTTGCGCAATTTGCCGAGGCGGCGAAACCAGCCATGGCGCTCACAGGTTTGCTGAATACGCGGCAACGCTTCGCCCATTCCACTTTGCAGGACAGTACGGGCACGCTGACCGCGCGCTTTGCTGTGCAGCAAGATGTGCCGCTGGCACCGGAATTGCTCAAAAGTTTTGGCGGCGCCTTTGCAGACCAGGCTGACCAACAAACGGTCTCAGCTTTTATGGCGCTCGACTTGGGGCGGACGCAAATCGCCACCTATGTGAACCAGCGGCCAGGCACGGGCCTGATGAAGGCGCCTGAGTGGCAGCTCACATCGCTTACCGACACGGACCGCACCCAGCACGGCATTGGCAGCGCACCGGCGCAGGTACGCGTGGACGCGCAATACGCGCTCAATAGCGGATGGAATGTGGGCTTCGTCGCCGCGCAAGACGCACAAGACTTTGATGAATTTGGCATTGGCCTAGCCGGCGAAAGCAGCATGACCCAAAGCGCCATGAACCTGACATGGCAAGGCGACGGCGTTGCGCTGCGCACATCCGTCGGCGCGGTGCGTGAACGTGGCCAGATTTTTGGCACGCAGGCCCAGCGCGGTGCTTTAAGCCTGGGCGATGGCGCAACCACACGCTATGCCTCCTTCGCTGTGCAGGCCAATCTGGGTGATGCTTGGCGCTTCGATGGAGAGGCCTCCTACGGCATTGCACGCTTTGACACCGCCCAGCTGCAAAGCCTGCTAACGCCCACGGGCACCACGGATGTGACCAGCTGGAGCGCCCAGCTCAGCCGGCGCGGCCTTGTCAAAGAAACCGATGCCTTCGCCCTTACACTGCGCCAGCCGCAGCGCGTAGAAGCTGGCACCGCAGCCCTGGCAAATCTGCAGGGTGTGACCGCCGCGGGCCAAGCCTTTTCCCTATCACCAGACGGCCGCCAGATTGATATGGAGGCGGCCTATGCGATTACCTTGTCAGGCTATGCAACGCTATCAGCCAACATGGTCATGCGCCGTGATGCAGGCCATATTGCGGGCGAAACCGACATGGCCGCCCTGCTGCGGCTAACCTCCGATTTCTAACCGTCAGAATCCCGCAGTCCTGAACTTGATTCAGGACCTCTGGCACCAGTAGAGCACCACGCGGAACGAGATGCTGAATCAAGTTCAGCAAAGCGGGCTGCGTTTGGGACGGCACATCAAATAAAGCAAGCCCTATGGCCAAAATCAGCAGGCCATGGCACGGTGCGACCATGACCCCAGAAGAGCCAAAGCCGCTAAGCACCTTCTATCTTATCCTCGCCGGCATAAGCGGGCTCATGTCAGTTGGCATGGCTGCCCTTGGAAGCCACGCTCTGGAAGGCAAGTTGCAGCCTGGCGGCGACACCTTGATTGAGCAGGCCTCGCTGTTTCAACTCGCGCATGCCATTTGCCTCATCGCCCTGTTTTTCACCTATGCCAGCGCGCCTGTCATTCTAGCGCGGACGCTGCGGCTGAGCGCGGCTGGGTTTGCTTTTGGGCTTCTGCTGTTTTGCTTGCCGATTTACTGGCTGGGCATAAATGGGCCTGGGAGTCTTGGCCCGTTTTCCATCCTCACGCCCATTGGCGGGGTGGGCTTTCTCATAGGCTGGGCGGGTCTCAGCTTTGCTGGGCTGCGCTATGCGACAGCCCAGCGATAAGGCGCTCTAGCTCACAATCTGCCATGACCCATCAGGCTGCTGACACGCGCGGCCATAGGCGTCTTGTTGCTGGCCGCCGACCACAATGGTTTGCGTATATTCGCGGCAATATTGGCCATTGGCGGCTTGAACCGTTTGGCCAGCGGTGACGGTGCCATAGTTGCCGGTGTTGGGGTTGTACCATTGCTGGGGCTGGCCGGCTTGATTGCCGTAGAGCGCGCGTTGCTGAGCTTGGGCTAAGCGCAGCTGGTCGACCTCATCCATTTTCCGGCCGATGGAGCCGCCAACAAAGCCGCCCACGACGGTGCCCGTCGCAATGGCCGCGGCGCCGCCGATGCCGTCATTGTCAATTTTAGAGCCAACCCAGCCACCCAGAGCTGCGCCGAAGAGTGTACCAATGGTTTCTTGTTGTGCGCCTTGATTACAGCCAACAAGGCCCAAAGACAGGGCCGCGACAAGCAAAGCGTTTCG
>JBCCDR010000256.1:0-4384 GCA_039030675.1 Pseudomonadota bacterium
ATATAGGTGGGCAGCCAAAAGAACCGTGGATCGGTATTCCAGATTTGGACCAAAGGGACGCCTGTGGGGACCAAGGTCCCTTCAGGCAGCGCTTCAATCCGCAGCGGGAAATAGCCGCCATGGTCATTCAACAAAGCGTCCCAATCCGCCCTGTTAAAGGGCAGACCGTGCGCGGGGATGATTTCGGCCGCTTCGGCGATGTCACCCTTGGTCACTGGCCGGGCGAGATACTCTTTGAGAAACATCTGCAAGCCGAAGAAAAGGGCCTGGTCATAGGCGCCGCCATGCCGCGCCTCCACATAGGCGGAAATGGCCCGCGTCTTAGGCGGGTATTGCAGATAGTGCGACGTCTTATAGCTGTCGGTGTTTAAGATCATAGTCATAACAGAACTCCTCTGTTGGTGGTGAGGCTCGCCGAGCTCCTCGGCAAGCGGGGGGATTTAAATGCCGGTCATCTCCTGCAGAATGAACCAGTGGTCTTCAAAGAAATCGCGGGGGTCTAAGTCCCCTATTTTATACCATTCCGCGTGCGCCGCATCATCGCCGCCTTTGACCTTAAAAAGGGTCTTGCGTTCCGGCAGGCGGAACAAAAAAGCGTGCGTGATGGTGCGCCCACGCGCTGACCGGTAAGGATCGTCAAACACTCTGGTTGCGCTGTCTTCTAAAAAGGAGCTCAGCATCGCAGGCGGAATTGGGCCTTTGGTATCAGCGATTTGCGTCTCTTCCTTCAGTTCGCGTACGACCGAATTGCGCAGCGGCTCATCGGGGTTCACAAAACCGCCGGGCAGCGCCAACAGCCCCTTACCAGGGTCTTGGCCGCGGCGCACAAGCAACACATGGCCGCCTTGGACAACAACGGCATCGACCGTCACAAACACGGGTTCAAATGGCGCCTGTGCCCATTTGCTTTTATACTCTTTGACAAACGCCACTTCCTGCACCAGCCGCGTGAATTCCTCGCGCGTTCGGAAGTCGTCTAAGAAGCGCACGACCTCTTTGGGGCAGTTGTCATGCGGCAACGTTGCGTTCCCACGAAAATAGGCGGTGCGAATGTCTGTTGAGCCGAGCGTTTCAAAGCGCGGCTTGATGTTCTCGCTTCCCCAATCGGGAAACATTTTTAAGTAGTAGCTGCTTCCGTCCTTGCCGTATCCGACCAGGCCAATTTTGTAGTCACCGAGCCCATGCAAAACGACGCCGCCCTTGTTGGCATGGTCGAGAATGGTGCTCGCCACTTCCCTTTGGACCTGCGTGGTCCAAGCAATGTCGTTATACGCCACATCGTCGAGCGGCCGGACGATCAAACGCCCAGTTTCAATCTCATATCGATACACATCTTGAAGCATGACCGCCCTCTCCTCAAAAGTGAAAGGGTTGCGCGGCGAGCGCGCCACGTTGGCGGACCCGACAAGCACAATAACATGCTCAGCGAGGGCAAGCGCCTCGTCGACAACATGCTTATGACCAAGATGAAAAGGTTGGAAGCGGCCTATGAAGGCCAAATAGTGATATTTCATGCCAGAGACTCCCTCACGGCTATTTCATGTCCATGACACTCCGTCATCGACGCTCGATATATCGCATGGATTTGCCGGCAAGGCAAGTTTTGCAGGAACTTTGCCGCCCTCAAATGTCACTTTGGAGCCTAGAAACTAGAGCCGAATGACGGGGGAATGCCGCGCTAAAACTCTGAATGCCGTCATCCAAAGAGGGCAATTTGCTCTATTTTGGTCACAACTTTCCTATACGCAATATTAACCGTCGAAATTTACAAACTGTCCGGCATAACGGGAGTTAAAGATGGTCAGCTTCAGAAATTCTGTTGAGCGTGCGCTGGCGGTGATGATGTTTTCATTGCTTGCCACTCCGGCAAGTGCGCAGTCTGCTCCAGCACCAGAAGGCGCGCAGCCGATTGCAGCGGCTATGGGCTGGCTGCAAGGCACTTTGATTGGCAATATTGCCACCACCGCTGCGGTGATTGCGGTCGCCGTTGTGGGTCTCATGATGCTGACAGGCCGCATGAATTGGCGCCATGGTGTCACCGTCGTATTTGGCTGCTTCATCTTATTTGGCGCGAGTTCTATCGTTGCTGGGATACAGTCGGCGGCTGCCGGATAGGTGTCAACGCTTTCGACAAGTCCGGTCTTTCGTGCGCTAACGCAGCCGCAAATGTTTGCGGGCGTGACCTACCCTTTTTTCGTGATCAATCTAGTCGTTACGACAGAAGCCTTTCTCATCACGCGCAGCCCCTGGTCACTGCTCACAGCGGTTGTTCTGCACCTAACCGGCTACATCATCTGCCTCTACGACCCAAGGCTGATTGACGTTTGGATTAAAAATGCGAGCCTGTGCGGGCGCATCAAAAACCGCGCCCTTTGGTCGTGCAATAGCTATTCCCCGTAGGCGGCCATGACTGTCAAGAAGATGCAGCGGCTGTTTGCGCGCGAGACAGGAATTGCCAAGCACCTGCCTTACGACAGGCATGTGGATGATATGACCATCCAGCTGAAAGACGGCGCGTTTATGCAGTCCTTCCAGCTTGATGGCTTTGCTTTTGAGACAGCTGATACCGAAGAGCTTAATCACCGCCTGCAAGTGCGGGAGCTGCTGTTTCGCGCCATCAACAACCGGCAATTTACCATCTATCATCACATCGTCCGGCGCCGAGTAGATGCTGATTTGGACGGCAGCTTTCCAGATCCTGTGAGCGGCGCCATTGACCGCCAGTGGCGCTCAAAGCTGAAAAGCCGCAAGCTCTTTTTAAACGAGCTGTACATCAGCATTGTGTTCCGCCCAGCGCGCGGCAAACGCGGCATTGTCTCCAGCGTCCGCAGCAAAACCCTGCCAAAAGCTGTCCGGCTCGCCCAGAACCTGCGGCAACTCAATACCGTCAGTGAACAGGTCATTGCCGCCTTCCGCAGCTTTGGCATTCGACAACTCGGTGTCGTCCATGGCGACAAAGGCGACCATTGCGAACAGCTCTCGTTCCTCTCGCGCGTTTTGCACGGCGATGACAGGCCCGTCTTTGTGCCGCAAGGCAGTTTGGCGCAGTATCTGCCGTTCCGCCGGACTGCTTTTGCCAAGACCGTTGTGCACCAGCCGCGCGCGGCGGATTTGCCAATGCGGCTTGGTGCGGTCGTTTCGATAAAAGATTATCCAAGCGTCACCATGCCCGGCCAATTCGATGGCCTGCTGCGCGCACCTTATGAGTTTGTGCTGACCGAGAGCTTCCAATTCATGGAGCGGCAAACAGCTGAAGAGCGCGTATCCCTCTCCATCCGCCGCCTGCAAACCGCTGATGATGATACGTTCTCACTCAAACACGGCCTGCAAACGGCAAAAGACCAATTGGTCTCTGGCCAGCTTGGCTTTGGCGAGCACCACGTGTCGCTCTTGGTGTGGGAAGGCGATGTTAATGACCTGGCCCATTCAACTGCAGCGCTACAAAGCACTTTAGCAGACGCTGGCATTATCTCCGTGCGCGAGGATCTCAATCTAGAGCCAGCCTTCTGGGCGCAGTTCCCTGGCAATGAAAAGTACATCGCTCGCAAGGCCATGATCAGCACAGAGAACTTTGCAGGGTTCTGCTCGCTCCACGCGTTTCCATCAGGGCGGCGCGAGGGCAATTATTGGTCGCAGCCGGTGTGCTTGTTTGAGACGACCTCGTCAACGCCCTACTACTTCGATTTCCATGAAGGCGATTTGGGCAACTTCCTGGTCGTTGGACCATCCGGCTCTGGTAAAACCGTCTATCTCAATTTCCTGCTGGCCCAATCGCGCAAGCTTAAGCCGCGCATTGTCCTGTTTGACAAAGACCGCGGCAGCGATGTCTTCATCCGCTCTCTGGGCGGACGTTACGCGACCATCAGCCCAGGCGAACCCACTGGCTTTAATCCGCTTGCCTTGGAGGATACACCCACGAACCGCGCTTTTCTGCGCGATTGGATGGCGGTGCTCTTGAAGCCGGCGACAGGCACTTTGAGTGAAGAAGAAGCCGAAACCATTGCCACAGCTGTGGCCATCAATTTCGAGCAAGACCCGGAACTGCGCTGCCTCTCCGTCTTTGCTGAGCTTCTCGCTGGCACGTCAAAGCCCTCCAGCAGCTCCTTAAGCGCCCGCATGCGTAAATGGATCGGCCATGGCGAGCATGCCTGGCTGTTCGACAACAAAGACGATCATTTAGACCTGTCAGCGCACACGCTCGGCTTTGACATGACGGAGGTGCTCGACAATCCGGAAATCCGCTCTCCAGCCATGATGTACCTGTTCCACCGCATCGAAGAGCGGCTCAACGGCGAGCGCACCATCATCGTCATCGATGAAGGCTGGAAAGCGCTAGACGACCGGGCGTTTCAATACCGCTTGAAGGATTGGCTAAAGACGATCA
>JBCCDR010000257.1:0-4370 GCA_039030675.1 Pseudomonadota bacterium
CGCCGGGCAAGACCTATCGCTCCGACAGTGATGCGACGCACACGCCCATGTTCCACCAGGTCGAAGGCCTCGTCATTGAGGAAGGCATTCATATGGGCCACCTCAAAGGCACGCTGGAAGCCTTTGTGAAGGCGTTTTTCGAGCTGGACGGCATCGATATGCGCTTTCGCACGTCCTTCTTCCCGTTCACTGAACCCTCAGCGGAAGTTGACATCCGCTGCAGCTTTGAAGGCGGCATGCTCAAGCTCGGCGAGGGCGATGATTGGCTGGAGATTGGCGGCTGCGGCATGGTGCATCCACGCGTCATGACGGCGTGCAATTTAGACCCAGAGCGCTATCAGGGCTTTGCCTTTGGCTGCGGCATCGACCGGCTGGCTATGCTGAAATATGGCATGACGGACTTGCGTCCCTTCTTTGACGCGGACCAGCGCTGGCTCAGCCATTATGGCTTCTCGCCCTTTGCGGTACCCACACTGGCTGGGGGCTTAAGCGAATGAAGTTCACGCTCGATTGGCTCAAAAGCCACTTAGACACCGACGCAAGCCTGGAAGAGATTTGCGACGCGCTCACGGATATTGGCCTCGAAGTCGAAGGCGTCGATGACCCTTCGGCCAAGTTCGCAGCGTTCACCATCGCCCATGTGAAAGCCGCGGTGAAGCACCCCGATGCGGACAAGCTGCGCGTGTGCACGGTCGACACCATTGATGGCGAGAAACAAATCGTCTGCGGCGCGCCCAATGCACGGGCGGGCATGACGGCTGTTTATGCCCCCGTCGGCGCCTATGTGCCCGGCATTGATGTAACGCTGACCAAAGCGAAGATCCGCGGCGTTGAAAGCTTTGGCATGCTGACCTCAGAGCGCGAGCTGGAGCTGTCTGACGAGCATGACGGCATCATGGATTTAGAGGCCGGGCCCGCCGTAGGCACGCCGGTGGCCGAAGTCCTCGGCCTCACCGACCCGGTCATCGATATCGCCATCACGCCCGACCGCGCGGACTGCCTAGGCGTGCGCGGCATCGCGCGGGATTTGGCGGCGCGGGGCCTTGGCACGCTCAAGCCCTATGACATCCCGCAGATTGCCGGTAGCGGCAGCGCCGGGCGCGCTATCGTGCTCGATTTTCCTGCTGGCAAGGAAGATGCCTGCCCGCATTTCACGGGCCGCTTGGTCAGCGGCGTTAAGAATGCCCCCTCGCCAGACTGGGTGCAAAAGCGGCTGAACGCCATTGGCTCTAAGCCCATCAGCGCGCTGGTGGACATCACCAACTATGTGTCGTTTGATTTAGGCCGGCCGCTGCATGTGTTTGATGCCGCCAAGCTCAGCGGCGACATCTGCGCGCGGCTTGCTGAAGAGGGCGAGACACTCGATGCGCTCAATGACAAGAGCTATACGCTCACGCCGGACATGACCGTGATTGCCGATGATAGCGGCGCGCTGGGTCTTGGCGGCGTTATGGGCGGTATGGACAGCGCGGTGAGCAGCGAGACCACCGACGTCTTCATCGAATCAGCTTATTTTGACCCCATCCGCACAGGGCAAACCGGCCGCGCTTTGGCCATCGACTCCGACGCACGCTACCGCTTTGAGCGCGGCGTCGACCCTGCGTTTGTGGAAGACGGCCTGGCTGTGGCGACGCAGATGGTGCTCGACCTCTGCGGCGGCAGCCCCTCTGAGATGGTCAGCGGCGGCGCGCCGGCCCTGCGCGAACACAGCGTTGCCTTTAATGTGGAGCAAGTCGCGCAGCTGACCGGTGTCGAGATTGAGGAAGACGAAGCGCTCGCGATTCTGAGCGATTTGGGCTTTGGCTTCACCGGGGATGGCCCTGCCTACACCGTCTATGTGCCTGAATGGCGCGGTGACATTGATGGTAGTGCGGACATCGTTGAAGAAGTCATCCGCATCAAAGGCTTAGGCCACGTGCCGCTCACACCGCTGCCGCGCCGCGAGGGTGTTGCCACGCCTACGCTAGAGCCGCGCCAAAAGGCCCAGCGCGCCGTGCGCCGCCGTTTGGCTGCTGCCGGTTTACATGAAGCCGTGACCTATGCTTTTGTGTCTGAAAGCGATGCCGCACCTTTCGCCGAAAACCGGCCCTTGCAGATGCTTGCCAATGCCATTTCTGCCGACATGACCGCCATGCGCCCCAGCTTGCTGCCGGGCCTGGTCCGTGCGGCCCAGCGCAATCTCGACCGCGGTCAAGCCAGCGCGCGGCTGTTTGAAATCGGCCGCGTCTTCCATGGCGCTGGACCCAAAGACCAACCGCTCCAGGCTGCGCTTTTGGTCGCTGGCGCGCAAGGCCCGCGCAGCTGGCGTGCCACGGCCGGTCCGGTGGATGCTTTTGACGCCAAAGCGC
Organism: Pseudomonadota bacterium; assembly: GCA_039030675.1. Classification (GTDB taxonomy): domain Bacteria; phylum Pseudomonadota; class Alphaproteobacteria; order Sphingomonadales; family CAKZYD01; genus CAKZYD01. The sequence goes on from JBCCDR010000257.1 coordinate 2,349, forward strand.
TGGCCTTAGAAGCCCTATCAGCCCTGGGCGCACCCGTCGCCAAGCTGCAGACCTATGCGCGCATCACAGGCGCGGACATGAGCCCGGCCTATCATCCAGGCCAATCGGGCGAATTGCGTTTGGGACCGAAAAACACGTTGGCGCGCTTTGGCATGTTGCACCCCAGCCTTGCCGACATGTTTGGCCTAAGCACGCCCGCCTGTGTGGCGGAAATCATGCTGGAAAATGCGCCGCCCAAAAAAGCAGCAGGCACGACAAAACAAGCGCTTGAGGCCCATACTTTGCAAGCGGTTGAGCGCGATTTTGCCTTTTTGGTTCAGCACGATACGCCAGCGCAAACGCTGCTGCGTGCGATTGCCGGCGCGGACAAAAAAGCCATCACAGACGTGCGCTTGTTTGACCGCTATGACGGCAAAGGCTTAGAGCCGGGCACGGTGTCCCTGGGCATCTGCGTGACACTCCAGCCCGGCGAGGCCAGCTTTACCGACCAGGACATTGAAGCTATTGCTGCAAAAATCGTGGCTGTGGCTGAAAAATCCGTGGGGGCACAGCTGCGCGCTTAACCCTTCTTTGACCTCAAGCGCTTAGGCTCTGACCAATTTTGAGAGGCGCGTGGACGAAGAAGGAACGGGGCACGCCGTGGGCTACACGTTCAAGCAAAAATTACATGCCTGGTGGGAAGGCTATGACCTGCCTCCTTTTGGGGATTTGGGTATCGCAGAGAGCGATGATGATGCCGCGTCCAGCGACGACGGCGGCACGCTTGACGCGCAGTCTGACCCCAACACGTTGAGCCCTGACAAATTAGCGTTTCTGCAGCTGCTATGGGGCGACGGTTTCGTCCGTCCCGGCAGCAAAGATCAGGCACTGAATAGCGCCAAGCCCTTGCTTCTCACGGATTCGACTACGGTGATTGAATTCGGTTCCGGGCTGGGTGTTTCCACCCGCGCGGTGGCGGCGGCGAATATCTGCTATGTGGACGGCTTTGAAAGCGACCGCATCTTGGTGGATGCGGCCAGCACACTGAAGCAAAGCGCTGAGGAAGCGAAATTTGCATCCGTCCGCTCCATTGAGCTGGGCAGTATGCCCAATGACAAGACCTACCACCGCGCCATTTTCAATCGTTATCTGCACCGCCTGGAAGACCCGGTTGCCATGCTCGGCGAGATGAAGATGCAGCTGAAAGAAGATGGCGGCGCCATCTTGCTCAATGAGTACACAGCGGGCCTAGGCGGCCTTTTGCCAGATGCAACGCAGGCCATGATGGATGGCTTTGGCGCGCCGCGCGCGCTGATCAGCCGGGATGTCTATGCCACGGCCCTGGAAGAGCTGGGCTTTGAGATCCGCGTGAATGAAGACCTCAGCGCGGAGCATATGCGCGATATTGCTGGCGCTTGGACCAAGCTGGATGAGCGGCTGGTCAGTGAGGCTGAGAAGATTGATTTAGGCGCGATCAGCGGCTTTATCAGCGATGAAACAGCCCGGTGGGGCGCCATTTCTAAGGCTCTGCGCGAGGGCAGCCTTGAGTACGCGCGCATCCTTGCCATTCTTAAATAGTCCTGCGTCAATAACCTGCTGGCGTCGCTCCAGCGGCGGTGATACAGGCTGCGCATGACGATCGCTGAAAACATCCGCAACTTTGCCATCATCGCCCATATCGACCACGGCAAATCAACCTTGGCCGACCGGCTTATTGCCCTGTGCGGCGGGCTCACCGAGCGGGAGATGAAAGAGCAAGTGCTCGACTCTATGGAGATCGAGCGCGAACGCGGCATCACCATCAAAGCCCAGACCGTGCGGCTCAATTACAAGGCGGGTGATGGGCAGGACTATGTGCTCAACATCATGGACACGCCTGGCCATGTGGATTTCGCCTATGAAGTCTCGCGCTCTTTAGCGGCCTGCGAAGGCTCCATCCTGGTCGTCGATGCCAGCCAGGGCGTGGAAGCGCAGACGCTGGCAAACGTGTATCAAGCCATTGAGAACGACCATGAGATGGTCGTGGTGCTCAACAAGGTGGAC
>JBCCDR010000258.1:0-4362 GCA_039030675.1 Pseudomonadota bacterium
CCAAGTCCTATGGGCTGAAGGCGGATAATGTGGGCTTTGATTTGGATGCTGTGGTCAAGCGCTCCCGAAAGGTCGCTGGGCAGTTGAATTCTGGCGTCACGCATTTGCTGAAGAAAAACAAAGTCGATGTCGTCGAGGGCACGGCAAGCCTGAAAGGTGGCGGTAAGGTTGTCGCAGAGCAGGGGGGCAAGACCACCGAGCTGTCTGCCAAGAACATCATCATCGCGACAGGCGCACGCGCACGCGAGCTGCCGCATCTGAAGGCGGACGGCGAGCGCATCTGGACCTACAAGCATGCGATGACGCCGAAGGAAATGCCCAAAAAGCTTCTGGTGATCGGCTCTGGCGCCATCGGCGTGGAATTCGCCAGCTTCTATTCCGACATGGGCGCAGATGTGACGATCGTGGAAATGCTCGACCGTATTCTGCCGGTGGAAGACGAGGATATCTCTGCCTTTATGGGCAAACAGCTTAAAAAACAGGGCATGACCCTGCATACAGGGGCGGCTGTTGAAGAGCTGAAGGCCAGTGGCACCGGCGTGTCGGCGAAAATCAAAATGGCGAATGGCAAAACCGAGGAAGCAGATTTCACGCACGCGATTTTGGCCATCGGCATTGTTGGCAACACGGAGAATATCGGCCTGGAAGCCGTGGGCGTGAAAACCGACCGCGGACATATCACCACCGACCCTTATGGCTTTACGGGCGTCGATGGCATCTGGGCGATTGGCGACGTGACTGGCGCGCCATGGCTTGCGCATAAAGCCAGCCATGAGGGCGTGATTGCCGTTGAGAAAATGGCCGGCAAAAACAATGTCCACCCCATTGAGAAATCCAACATTCCTGGCTGTACTTATTGCCGCCCGCAAGTAGCCAGCGTGGGCCTTACCGAAGCTAAGGCCAAAGAGGCTGGCTATGACCTCAAAGTTGGCAACTTCCCCTTCCAGGGCAACGGCAAAGCAATTGCGCTTGGTGAACCCGAAGGCATGGTGAAAACCATCTTTGACGCAAAGACTGGCGAGCTCCTAGGCGCGCATTTGGCTGGCGCAGAAGTCACAGAGCTGATCCAAGGCTTTGGCATCGCCAAGACGTTAGAGACGACCGAAGAAGACCTCATGCACACCATCTTCCCGCATCCGACGTTGTCGGAGATGATGCATGAAAGTGTGCTTGATGCCTATGACCAGGTCATTCATTTCTAACGCATAGCCGACGTCCTGAACTTGATTCAGGAGCTGGGTCAACAGACTGAGCGCCGCCAGGAAAGAGATGCTGAATCAAGTTCAGCATGGCGGTGTTGTGGTTTCAGAACCTGAGCGTCACGTCACTATAGAGATAGACGCTGTCGCCATTATCATTGGCGTTCGGCGCGTCACGGGCAAAGCGACCTTTGAACAGGAACGCTGAGCCGGCGCCAAGGCGCATATGTCCACCAGCAAGATCCCAAGTGAACCGGGTTTCGACTTGATGGCCGATAAAGGTGCCAGATTGCCCGGTGAAATCGACAACGCCAATATCGGGCCAGATGTCGCGCGCTTCTTCGAGCCAAGCGGGCTGATAGCGGATGCGGGCATGGGTTGAAGCCGTCGGCCACACGTGGAGCGCCACGGCCGGCGCGATGATGTTTTCGCGCGCAAAGGCGCCGTAGATATCTGTATGGCCGAAGTCGCCGCGTTTTGGACCAAACAGTGTATCGTATTGCCCGTTTTTGTCGTCGTTAGGATCGGCATCGCCGCTGGCAAAATCGAACTGGGCCAGCAACATGGGCGTCCATGGCGCGTCAAAGCGATAGCCAACTTCGGCGTGGGCCGTGTAGCCGAAATGGTCCAGGCGCTGCGTATCTGTCACCGCAGAAGTCTTGTTGGAATGGCCAAAATTGGCTGACATCTCTAAATCGATGAACCATTCATTGGGCTTGGCGGCTTTAAAGAGAGCAAAGCCCGGCGTGTAGATTTGCCGGTTACGGGTATTGAGGTCGGGGCGGTCACGCTCATGTAGACCAAAGAGATAGATCTGACCGCGCAGCCCCCAAGGCAATCCCTTTTGCTCATAGTGCACCGCCCAAAGCTGACGCGCTAAGTTTTCCCGGTCAAACGCAGTATTGTTGGCAAGCAAATCAGCGCGGCCGTTAGGCAACCGGTCAACGGGCAACACCCAAAAGGCATCCAGCTTTTTATCGCCATTTGACCAGACATAATGCACGCCTGTGAACGCATTGATTGTGTTGCGAAAGCCGTTGCGGCCTATGAGGCGCCCGCGTCCGAGGCCTATCGTCATGCGTCCAACGGTGAGCTCACTCTTGCCTTTGATTCCAAGCACATCGGTGCCAGTGAAGGTCGCATAGGCACGTAGCAACTCAAACGTATTGACAAAGCCAGTGCTCAGCGGGGTTGCATCGTCTGCGCCGATGAAACGACCGTCTTGCATTTCAGCCCCGACGGTAATGGCGTCTGAAAACTTAGCTTTCACATCCAGCAGAGAGCGCAGCGCCAAAATGTGGTCGGGTTCATCGGGAAAACCCGGCCTGAACTGGTTTTTCATGAACTGGTGACGCGCGCGTACTTCGCCAGACACGCTGAGCCAGGCCGGCGTATTTAAAGTGTCTGACGCCAGGGCCCCAGGCTGCATCGCCTTTGCAGGTAAGGATGCCGCCAGCAAAGACAGACATATGACAATAAACGCTCGCACCAAAAGCCCCTGTGTTCAGTGTGTTTCGCAAGACAAACCAGCTGCGCCTGAAACGGCTGCAGTGGGCTGCGCAAACCTCAACCCCGCCTGGTGAAGCATCGTGAGACATAGCACTGAGACCTTAAGCGCGCGTAAGCGAGCCATAGGCGCAGACTATCATAATCATAGGCCCCGCGTTGGCAAACCGTTATTGCCTGCATTGATCCAGATCATTTTCAATTGGCTGCGTATCGGCAAAGCTTGCCTTCATGTTGCACAAGGGGGACGCAAGACATGGCACATGAACTCGAAATACTGCGCTGGCTGCACATCTTAGCGATGGTCTATTGGCTTGGCGGCGAGTGGGGGGTGTTTCAGACCTCCTATAAGGTGGTCAATCACAAGCTGCCTTATGAAGAGCGCATGCGCCATATGGATACGGCCTTCCGCATCGATATCATGGCGCGCACGGGCATCATCTCGTTGCTGCCACTTGGCCTGCACATGGGCTATCTATGGGGCATGCATCCCTTTGGCGGCACTTGGCTGGTGGGCATGTGGATTGTCTATGCGGCGTGGTTTGCGCTCACTTGGACAGCGTTCTTCAATCGCTATAAGCCGATTGCCAAGACGCTCTATCGCATTGAGGATTGGACACGTTATCTCTTGATCCCAACCCTCGTTATTGCAGGCATCAGCTCGTTTTTAGGCTATGGGCCCTTCGTTGCTGGACCAGGCGACAATTGGTATGCGGCTAAAATCCTGACCTATGGTCTCATGCTGGTTATCGGCGTCATTTTGCGCCTCATCATGCATGAATGGCAGGCTAAGTTTGCGATCTTAGAGCAGGGGCCAAACCCAGCAATTGAGAAGAAGTTGGAGAGCTCCATTGGGGTAGGCCGCTCGGTCGCCTACCTGTACTGGATTGGCATTTCAGCCACGGCCTTTTTCGGCGCGGTAAAACCTTTCTAGCCTGGCATCCAAGCCACAATAAATATTGGACAAACGCACAATGTTGTCGCAACACTGTAGGCACGAAGAGCTGCTGGTGAGCGTGTTATGATCTTGACGATAAGCCTGGCCATTGCCTTTGGCGCGTTGTTCGCCAGCTCGGCCTATCACAAGATATCAGACCTCTCGGCCTTCGTGACGTCCGTGCAGGATTACCAGCTCGGCCCAAAGGGCCTCGCCAAGCCAGCTGCCTTTGGCATTCTCATGCTTGAATGCCTTTGTCTGGTATTGCTGGCCTTTCGTCCTTCTATCGGTCTTTTGGTCGGAGCCTGTCTTTTGTGCGTCTATGCTGGCGCCATGACGATGAACCTCCTCAAAGGACGCACACACATCGATTGCGGCTGCTACGCGCCCGGCACGGGAGGGCACACTATCCATTGGGGTATGGTGCTGCGCAACCTGGCCGTTGGCGCAGCTGGCACGGCGGCTGCCCTTTGGCCGCCAACACTGCTCGCGGTTGGACATGCCTTTGATTACGCAACCATCGCTGCCTTTGCCCTCGGCGCCATCAGTATTTACTGCATCCTCGAAACAGCCCTGCAGCAAAGGCACGCTTAATGGAACAGGCTCTGCTGTCAGGACTGACCCTTCAGGTGGCGCTCATCGCATTGCTAGCAGGCACACTGATTGTGCTAGTGCGCAAGGTGCGGCGGCTTAGCGCTATTTTGCCGCCAGCTGGCGCCC
>JBCCDR010000259.1:0-4330 GCA_039030675.1 Pseudomonadota bacterium
CTGAAACCCGTGCACCGCCGGCTGCTCTATGCCATGCGGCAGCTCAAGCTGGACCCTGCCTCTGGCTATAAGAAATGCGCCCGGGTCGTGGGTGACGTGATTGGTAAATATCACCCCCATGGCGACCAGTCTGTGTACGACGCCATGGTCCGCCTCGCGCAGGATTTTTCGGTACGCTACCCGCTGGTAGATGGCCAAGGCAATTTCGGCAACGTGGACGGCGATAACCCCGCAGCCATGCGCTATACCGAAGCGCGGCTGACTGAGTTTGCCCGGATTTTGATGGACGGCTTGGACGAAGACGCCGTCCCCTTCCGCGAAACCTATGATGGCGAGGAGGAAGAGCCCGTCGTCTTCCCAGGCGGCTTTCCAAACCTGCTTGCCAATGGCGCCAGCGGTATCGCCGTTGGCATGGCCACCTCCATCCCGCCGCATAATCTGGCTGAGCTGTGCGAAGCCATGATTTTGCTCATCGACAAGCCGCATTGCTCTCATGATGCGCTGATGGGCCGGGTGCCGGGGCCTGATTTTCCAACTGGCGGCATTATCGTCGATCCGCCGGAAACGTTGGCGCAGGCCTATGAGACGGGCCGCGGCTCGATCCGCGTGCGCGCGCGCTGGGAGAAGGAAGATACCGGACGCGGCACCTACCAAATCGTGGTGACCGAAATCCCCTTCCAAGTGGGCAAATCCAAGTTGATTGAGAAAATTGCTGACCTCATCAACGCGCGCAAAATCCCAATCCTGGCCGATGTGCGCGATGAGTCCACGCAGGATGTTCGCATTGTCTTAGAGCCGAAGTCCAAAAACGTGGATCCTGAGGTCTTGATGGAAGGGCTGTTCCGCCTGACGGACCTGGAAAACCGCTTTTCGCTCAATATGAACGTTCTGGATGGCGGCAGGGTGCCGCGCGTCATGGGCCTGCGCGATGCGCTTACTGCCTTTATCGACCACCAGATTGATGTGCTTGTCCGGCGCAAACGCTTTCGCCTCGGCAAGATCGAGCAGCGCTTGGAGGTCTTGGGCGGCTATTTGATTGCCTACCTGAACCTGGATGAAGTCATTCGCATCATTCGTGAGGAGGACCATCCCAAGCAGGAGCTCATGACCACGTTCGAACTGACCGATGTTCAGGCTGAGGCGATTTTGAATATGCGCCTGCGTTCCTTGCGCAAACTTGAAGAAATGGAGCTGCGCAAGGAAGACAAAGAACTGCGCGCAGAACGCAAAGATATCAAATCGTTGCTGGGCGACCCTGAGGCACAGCGTATGACTGTGCGCGATGATTTTGCCGCGCTAGCAGAACGCTTTGGCAAGACCACGGACATTGGCCGTCGGCGGACTGGCTTTGGCACAGCGCCCGATGGTGAGCCGCTGCCCATGGAGGCCATGATTGAGCGTGAGCCGGTGACCGTTGTGTGTTCGCAAAAGGGCTGGATCCGCACGCTCAAAGGCCATAATGTTGCTGCCAGTGACTTGAAGTTTAAAGACGGTGACGCGCTTGGCTTCATGCTGCCGGCGCAAACAACGGACAAATTGCTGCTGTTTGCCAGTGATGGCCGGTTTTTCACGCTCTCTGCCGATAAGCTACCAGGTGGCCGCGGCCATGGGGAACCAGTCAGGCTGATGATTGACCTCGACCAGGGCGTCGACATCATCTCCATGTTTGTCCAGCGGCCCGATTTACGGCTTGTGCTCGCTTCCACGGCAGGGCGCGGCTTTGTCGTCGACGCGCAGAAAGTGGAAGCCTCCACCCGCAGCGGTAAAGCCGTCATGACGGTGTCGGGAGGGGCGCGGGCGCTCAAGGCCGTTGAAGCAAGCGGCGACCATATTGCAGTCTCGATCAAAAACCAGAAACTGCTGGTCTTCCCGCTGGCTGAGCTTTCTGAATTAAGCCGCGGGCAGGGTGTCCAGCTCATCAAAGCCAAAGATGCGCGCATATCAGACGTAAAAGTCTTCACGCTGGAAGAGGGCCTGAGCTGGCCCATGGGCGGCGCGGGCGGTCGCACAAGGACGGAAACGGAGCTGACGCCCTGGGTTGGCAAGCGCGCGCAGGCCGGCAAAGCCCCGCCGCGCGGGTTCCCATCCAGCGGAAAAATGTAGGCCTTTTTTTCTAACAAAATCGCCCCGCGTTTACCCAATGTTGGGCATTACTGCCTAATCCTCCCCCTTCGTCAGTGTATTGGGGACGCCCATGGCCCAGCCATCGCAACCGTTTTTTACGCCAGAGGACACGCCATCTAGTGAGCCTGAGGACAGCAAAGCCGAGGCCAGCGTCGAGGCACAAGACGCCTCGTCTGGCCTAGCAGAAAGCTTGTTTGGCGAGCTCCTGCCACAGAACAAAAACGTGGTGGAAGAGGACGCCGTTGCCGAGCCGCTTGATGAAAAAGTCGGTGGTTTGGGACGCATCGTCTGTATTTCTGGCGCGCAGGTCGTTGCAGACCTCAAGCTTAACGATGAGGGCGAGCCTCTTGAGAAGCTCACAAAAGGCTCTTTGGTTAAGCTCTACGCCGACAACGCAACCACCTATGGCATCGTCACCGGCCTCTCCATTCCCGCGCCGAGCACCTATGAGGACACGCCAGAAATCATGCTGGCGGAGCTGGATTTGGTTGGCGAGTGCATCCTCGATGAAGATGGGCGCGAACATCCTTTCCGCCGCGGCGTTAGCTCACATCCTTATCTCGACATGCCAATCTTCGCTGCCAACGCGCGCGATTTTGACCGTGTCTTCTCATCCAGCGGCAAAGCCCGCCTACCCATTGGCAAACTGCATGAAGACAGCAGCCGCAACGCGTATATCAGCGCCGATGATTTGCTTGGCAACCACTTTGCTGTGCTCGGCACGACAGGATCTGGGAAGTCTTGCGGCCTGACGTTGGTGCTCCGCCGCACGCTTGAAGCGCATCCCAAAGCCCATATGCTGCTGCTCGATCCGCATAATGAGTATTCATCCGCATTTTCCGATTGCGCTGAGGCCATTCACCCCAATGACCTTGAGCTGCCCTATTGGCTGATGAATTCCGAGGAAATTACGGAAATCATTGTCGGGCCCAAAAAGAACTCAGAGCTCGGCGAAGAAGCTGCTGCTATCCTCGTGGAACTGATTACCCAGTCACGCCGCTCTTACTTCAAGACCAATATGAGCCGCGTTTCGCAGCAGTCTGAGCAGACCATTACGGTCGATACGCCGATCCCCTACACCATCCGCGATGTGCTGCGCCATATCGACGAGGTGATGAGCCGGCCGGATAAGAAGGATGTGATTGGTCCCTACCGGTGGCTGAAAACACGGCTAGAAACCCTGCGGGCCGACAGCCGCTACAATTTCATGTTCGGCGGCGTCACCGTCAAAGACAACATGGCGGCCATCTTATCGCGCCTGTTCCGCATTCCGGTGAATGACAAGCCGCTCACCATTGTCGATTTGTCTGGCGTCCCGTCAGAAGTCCTCAACGTGGTCGTGTCTGTCCTGGCGCGGATGACGTTTGATTTTGGCCTTTGGAGCCATGGCAAGCACCCCATCTTGCTGGTTTGCGAAGAAGCGCACCGCTATGCGCCCGCCGATGATCATCTTGGCTTTGAGCCGACGAAGCAGGCGCTGGCGCGCATTGCCAAAGAAGGCCGCAAATACGGTGTCTCCATGGGCATCGTCAGCCAGCGCCCGGCTGAGATTGCGCCGGTTATTCTCTCTCAGTGCAACACGCTGTTTGCCTTCCGCATGAACTCCGTGCGCGACCAGCAAATCGTGCGCGGTTCGCTTGCCGACAGCGCACATGGTTTGCTCGATTTTCTGCCAGCACTGGGCAATGCAGAGACCATTATCGTCGGCGAAGGCGTGCCCATCCCGCAGCGCGTACGTCTCGATACGTTGGACGCAGAGCAGCGCCCGCGCTCTGCCACGGCTGAGTTCAGCAAAGAGTGGTCAAGCGACACAGGCAGCGAAAGCGAGATTACGCAGGTGGTCGATGCTTGGCGCCGCCAAGTCCGCTAAAAGAAAGCGATAAGCCAGCTCATCGGCTGGCTCACTCACACACATAAAAAATCCTCATCACTGCGCTCTGGTCATTTGCGCGTGGCCGGCTATATGTGCACGGTAGGGGCGTTGGGACGGCCAGCGCGCCCAAAAATCTATCGATATGAAACAGGAGTTTCCCGCAATGAGAGATTATGTGCCTGACGTCACATTCAAAACCCGTGTGCGCAACGATGCGCTGGGGGGTGACAACCCATTTGAGTGGAAGGACCTGACCACCGACGACATTTTCGCAGGCAAGAAAATCGCTCTCTTTGCATTGCCCGGCGCGTTCACGCCAACCTGTTCCTCCAC
>JBCCDR010000260.1:0-4303 GCA_039030675.1 Pseudomonadota bacterium
CTGGTTCCGCATGCCGCCGAACGAGCCGTTGTACTATCCCATTTATGCGCGCTGCGTGGAGCTGGACATCCCCATCATGATGCAGGTCGGGCAGAACCTGATCTATCAGAAGGAGGTGCGCTTGCCGTCTGTTGCAAAGCCCATCCTGCTCGATCAGGTCGCGATTGATTTTCCAGACCTCAAGCTTATCGGCATCCATATCGGTGTGCCCTGGACGGATGAGATGATCGCCATGGCCTGGAAGCATGAAAATGTCTATATCGGCATCGACGCTTATGCGCCCAAGCATCTGCCGGCCTCCCTCAAGCACTATATGAACAGCTATGGCAGCCATAAAGTTCTGTTCGGGACGGACTGGCCTGTGATCGACCCCGAACGCGGTGTGCGGGAGATGCAAGACCATCAATTCCGCGATGGTCCCTATGAGCAAATCATGCGCACCAACGCGCTGAAGGTGTTTGATTTCGACCGCCCGCGCGGCCGGGGCTGAACCGGATGCGCCCGCTCCTCATAACGTCTGGGCTGCGCGCTGCTGCCAAGTGTACGCCGGATAAGGTCGCGCTGATATGTGATGGCGATACGCGCACCTACGCTCAGCTTGTGGCCCGGATTGATGCGCTGCAAGCCGCTGTGCAGCATGTGTGGGGCCTTCATAAAGGGAACACAGCTGCGCTGATCGCGCCCAATTGCCTGGAATACCTGGAGACCGTCGCCGCGCTGTCTGAAATGGGCGTTGCGGTGGCTACTGTGAATTACCGGCTGTCCGGACCTGAAGCCGCGCAAATTGTGGCCGATGCGCAGGCCAAATTGGTCTTGTATCATGAAAGCTGCGCGGCCCTCGCTCAAGCATCAGAAGTGCGGCGTACGCATATGCTCGGCGAGCGTTTGCCGGATGCGCCGGGCTTTGATGGTGCTTTGGCGGTGGAAGAGGATGTTTTCGCCATCCCTTATACCTCCGGCACCACCGGACTACCCAAAGGCGTTATGATCTCCCATCGGGCACGGGTGATGACCTTCTATGCCATGGCGGCGGAATATCAATGCTATTCCAGCGCATCGCATTTTCTGGCCATCGCTCCCTTGTGCCATGGGGCGGGCTTTGCTTTTGGCTTTACGCCACTCTTCTTCGGCGGCACAGTCGAGCTTTTACCTACATTCGACGCTGAGACCGTGCTCACCAAAATCGCTGAGGGTAAGGCAGACGGCATCTTCATGGTGCCAACGCATTTCCAGGCGATCTTCAATCTGAACCCGGCGGTGTTGCACGCGAACAAGGGCCATCACGCTCTACGATCGATCATCTCTAACGCCTCCGCCTTGCCGCAGCCCATGAAGCGTAAAATCATCGAGTATTTTGGGCCCGGCCTGCTGCATGAAACCTATGGCTCCACCGAAGGCGGCATCGTTACAAACCTGCGCCCCTTTGACCAACTCCGGAAAGAGCGCTGTGTCGGCCTGGCCTTTGTGGATACGGAGATTTCCCTGCGTGATGCGAAAGGTGAGGACGTCCCCGCCAATACCCCAGGCGAGCTGTTCTCGCGCGGGCCGTCCCTGTTTTCCGGCTATTGGAGGCGGCCTGACGCAACGGCGGAGGCCATGCAGGATGGCTGGGTGAGCGTTGGCGACATCGCTGTACGTGACGAGGAAGGCTACATCTATATCGTCGACCGCAAGAAGGACATGATCATCTCCGGCGGCATCAATATCTATCCGCGCGAGGTTGAGACGGTCGTCGAAGGCTTTGACGGTATAGAGGAATGCGCTGTCTTCGGCGTGCCGCACGAAGAATGGGGCGAAGCTATCCACTGCGCCATTGTGTCCAAAAGCCCGCCGGACGCTCAAACGCTGAGTGATTGGCTGGGCGAGCGGGTGGCGCGCTATAAGCTGCCCCGCGCCCTGCATGTGGTGGACGCCCTGCCGCGCAACGCCAACGGCAAAGTGCTCAAACGCTTACTGGCTGAAACCTATGGCGCCCAATAAGACATCTGCCTTTCTGGCCGCCTTGCCGGAACACGTGGCCGTTGAGACGGCCGAGGACGCCATAGCGGCAGCGGGCAGTGATGTGTTTTCTACCAGTTCGCACACGCCGTTCGCGGTCTTGAAGCCGCAGACGGTCAAAGATGTTCAGGCCATCTGGCGCGCCGCGTCACATATCGGTGTCGCGTTGGTCAATCGCGGGGGCGGGCTGTCTTATACTGGCGGCGTACTGCCCGGCATGGCGGAGATGGCGGTGCTGGATGTGCGCGGGCTTGGTGACATTGGTCCGCCTGATCTGACTGATCAAGTGATCTCCGCAGAAGCCGGGGCCACCTGGCAGGCGCTTGATGGTGCTTTATCGGGCAGTGGCTGGCGCGCGGCGCTCACGCCGCCCATCTCCGGTAGTGCGTCCACCGTCGGCGGGGCCTTGGCTCAGGGTCTGCCCACAGGGCTTGAAGCCGTCATTGGCGTTGATGTGGTCACGCCCGATGGCACCCTCCACGCCATTGGCCCGCATCATTTTGGGCAGCGCCAAACTGGCGCGCACCGTATGATGGGCGCGGATCTGCTTGGGCTTTTCTTAGGCACCGGCGGTGCCTTTGGCACCATCGTGCGCACGCATCTGCGGCTCGAGCGCGTTCCTGCTGCCAGTGCTTACCGCTCCTATGGCGTTCCTGACCTACGGGCGGCGGCAGCGCTGATGGTGGCCATGGGGCCGCATGCTTTTGGAGCGCGGCTGTTTACCATGCCGGTGCGGCGCCAAGCGGACCTGGCGCAATTGCCGCTGGCCGATAAGGTCAAAACCGGGCTGAAAACCCTGTCTGCGGCCAATGGGGTTTCCGATGCAGCCAAGCGCATGCGCCTGCTTGCTAAAACCGCCCTCGGGCCCTCTGATACGGCAGGCCATACCGCCTGTGTACACGCCATCATCGAGGGGCCTAACCAAAGCGCAGCGGGGGCTGCGGCGCTGGCACTTGATGATGTTGCCGCCCAGCATGACGCTACGCCCGTATCCGCAGCGCTCCCGGCGGTCATGCAATCGCGGCCTTATTCGCTGCGCGGCATGCTGGGGCCGAAAGGCGAGCGCTGGGTTCCAGTGCACGGTGTTGGTCCGCTCTCGCGCCTGATGGCTTATGCCGATATTGTGACTGACTTTTTTGACGCGCAACAACCGGACTTGGATAAGCATAAGATTTCGACTTCCTGGCTCATGATGGCCTGGCCGGGCAGATGCGCGCTCATTGAGCCTATGTTTCTGTGGCCTGCGCCGCTGCTGCCCATCCATCAGGCTGCAGGCAAAGTCGCGGGCCGTGTCTCGCAGGCTTGGGATGAAGAGGCCGAGCGCCGCACGGCCCAGGTGACCGCGCTAAAACAGGCTTTGACCAGGCAGCTGGATGAGGCGGGCGCGCTGCATGTGCAGCTGGGCCAAACTTATGCTTATCAGGACAGGCTGTCCCCGCCGGTTGCAGCGCTTTTGGGCTCCATCAAAGCGCATCTTGACCCGCACGGCCTCGCCGCACCGGGCAATCTAGGGTTTGGCCCATGATGCAGCGCGGTTTCGTGAAGTGCGGCGGGCGTTACACCCATTGGCGCGCCATGGGCAGTGGCCCGGTGGTCGTGATGCTGCATGAATCGCCGCGTTCTTCAACCTCGCTCATCCCCCTCATGGAAGCGCTGAGCGAGCAGTTTTACTGCATCGCGCTGGATACGCCCGGTTATGGCGCAAGCGATCCCTTGCCTGAGCGCTTTGCCCCGATCGAAGCCTTTGCGGACGAAACGCTCAAAGCGCTGAGCTTACTGGGTATTGAGACGTTTCAGCTTTATGGCACGCACACGGGCGCGGCCATCGCGTGCGAGATTGGTCGGCGTGCGCCTGACCGTACCCACTCCCTCCTGCTGGACGGGCTGGCCTTGTTCACGCCGGAAGAACAAGGCCCACTGTTAGAGAAGTACCTCCTGCCCCAGGAGCCCGCGTGGGACGGCAGTCACTTGATGCGCATCTGGAGCCGCATTCGCGACCAGGCGCTGTTCTTCCCTTTCTATGACCGCAGCCCTGCCGCCCGGCTTGATGTGCCAAACACGGATCTCGGTTTCATGCTGCGCAGCGCTATCGGTTTTATTGAAGCGGGCGATCATTACCGCGATGGCTATCAGGCCGCGCTTACCTATGACGCCCGCGCAAGGGCCGAAACGCTGGCCATGCCAGGGCGAGTGCACGCCATCGAAGGCGACCTGATTTCCAGCCACCTGCCGCGCGCTGGAGGCACCGCGCTGGACGTGATCACGGCCCCCCTCCCGCAGAGCCAGTGGCTTACGGAAACGCGCC
>JBCCDR010000261.1:0-4270 GCA_039030675.1 Pseudomonadota bacterium
AAAACGGTCGCGAAATCAACGTGTCTCTGAGCGGGAGGGATTAAGACGAGGGCTTCGCGCGTTACTTCGGGCCAATGCTCGCAAAACACTCCGGGCCTTCAAAGCAGAGTTTTGCCGCCATGCGCACATCTTCCAGCGTGACGGCGTCAACTTTTGCAATCAGCTCAGCGGGCGTTATGATGCGGCCGAAGGCGAGGTATTGGCGGCCAATTTGCTCGCACAGGCTGGCGGTGGCTTCTAGAGACATGGCGATGCCGGCTTTCAGCTGGGCTTTTGCGCGGGCGAGCTCTTGCCCATCAGCCGCATCCATCATCGCGCGGCAATTGCTGCGGATAGCGTCAAGCGCTTCAGCCGCGTCGCTGGGGCTCGTGCCAGCATAGACGCTCATGAGGCCAGCGCCGGCATGGGCAGAGACATCGCAAAAGACAGAATAGGCAAGGCCGCGCTCTTCGCGCACATCTTGGAATAGGCGCGAGGACATACCGCCGCCCAGCATGGTGGACAGCACTTGGATGGGGTAAATACGTTCATCCTCCAGGCCCGGGGTTTGATAGCCGAGCGTGAGATGTGTTTGTTCGCTGGGGCGTTCAAGCGTCTTGCTCTGCGCGGCAAAGGTGGCAGGGGCCGGCACATGCTTCTCGCCGGGCGGGAGGTCTCCGAAATGCGTTTGGGCAAGGTCCAAGATGGCCTCATGGTCCAAATGACCGCTGGCGGCGAGCACCATGTTTTTAGCGCCGTAGTGGCGCGTGCGAAAATCATGCAGGGCGGCACTATCGATGACCGCAATGCTGCTGTGTGTCCCCAAAATAGGCGCGCCAAAAGCCTGGCAGGGATAGGCGGCGTCTTGCAGCAAATCAAACACCAGGTCATCGGGCGTATCGAAGACCTGGCCAATCTCTTGGGCGATAACGTCGCGCTCTTTGCGCACATCCCCCTCTGACAGCGTCGCGCCAAAGACCAAATCAGCGAGCACATCAACGCCGAGGGACAGATCGTCCTTGAGCAGCCGCATATAATAAGCGGTCACATCCCGGGCGGTGTAAGCGTTGATGGAGCCGCCGACATTTTCAACCGCCTCGGCCAGCTGCCGGGCGCTGCGGCGCTGCGAGCCCTTAAAGACCATGTGCTCTAGAAAATGGGAAATGCCGCCTGGCGCGCCTTCCTCAAAGCGCGCGCCAACGCCCACATAGAGCCCAAGCGCCACCGTCTCGACGCGCGGCAAGCGCAGCGACAAGACGGTGAGGCCATTGTCCAAAGTGGTGATATGGGGCGTCACACGCCTCTCTTTTCAAACACATAAGCGCGCAAGGCATCAAAATCGTTTGCCAGCTTTTCATAGCGCTCTTCGCGGTCAAACAGGCCGGCCATATGGGCTGGCAAAGACGGCCGTGTGCCGCAGGCGCGCTCGACGGCAGCGCGGAATTTGCCGGGATGGGCGGTGGCTAAAATCACCATCGGCCCATCGACGCTGCCCTCTCGCGCTTGCGCGGCGGCCAGGCCGACGGCCGTATGGGGGTCAACTAGCTCGCCGGTCTCTTCCAGCGTGCTGCGGATTTGCGCGGCCGTCGTATCTTCATCCGCGCAGCCGGAAGTGAAGATGGCGGTTATCTGATCGAGCACATCAGCGGGAATGGACAGCGCCTTGGTGTCGTTAAACTGCGCCATCATCTGGCCAATCATCCGCCCGTCTTGGCCCGCGCAGTCATAAAGCAAACGCTCAAAGTTGCTGGCCACTTGAATGTCCATGCTGGGCGAGATGGTGGGCATCACGCCTTTAGCGCTATAGTCACCGGCTTGGATGGCACGGTGCAGGATATCGTTGCGGTTCGTGGCCACGATGAGCCGGTCAATAGGCAGACCCATGCAGTGGGCGCAGTACCCTGCAAAGATATCCCCGAAATTGCCTGTGGGCACAGAGAAAGACACGGCTTTGCCCGGCGCGCCGAGCTGCGCAGCGGCATAGAAATAGTAGACAATCTGCGCCATCACCCGGGTCCAGTTGATGGAGTTCACGGCTGACAGGTTGAGTTTGTCGCGCATCTGCTGGTCAGCAAAGCCCTGCTTGACCAACGCCTGGGCGTCATCGAACGTGCCATCAATGGCGAGATTGAAGACGTTGGGCGCTTGCACGGTGGTCATCTGCCGGCGCTGGACGGGGCTGACGCGCTCGTCGGGGTGCAACATGAAAATATCCACATGCTCGCGCCCGGCAAGCGCATCAATGGCCGCCGAACCGGTGTCGCCAGACGTGGCGCCAATGATGGTGAGGTGGGTGCCTGAGCGCTCCAAAAGATACTCAAACACATGCCCCAAAAACTGCAGCGCAAAATCTTTAAAGGCCAGCGTTGGTCCGTGGAACAACTCGAGGAGCCAGCGCTGGTGAGAGAGCTGTTTCAGCGGCGCGATGGCGGTGTGGTTGAAGCGGGCGTAAGACGTCTCAATGAGGCTGCGCAAATCTTCATCAGGGATATCGCCAGCAACAAAGGGCTGCATAATGGCGAAGGCAACATCTTGATAGCGCTGGCCAGCAAAGCCGGCGATGTCTGCTGGGCTGAGCTGGGGCCATTCTTCTGGCAAATAGAGCCCGCCATCGGGCGCGAGGCCCGCCATGGTGGTTTCAGCAAAGCTCAGCGCTGGCGATGCGCCGCGGGTGGAGACGTATTTCACAAGCTAAAACTCAAAAATCCTATGAATTGGCGCGGACACTAGGGGTGAGGACCCGCAAAGGCAAGAAACGAACGTGCCTCATGGCTTAGCGGCGCCGCAGAAAGGCTATGGTGATAGCGGCCAGCCCTAGCGCCATGGCCAGCCATTGAAAGGCATAGCTGCGGTGGTTGTGTTCAAGTTTGAAGGGAATGGGCGTCGCCACAAGGCCCTCGAGCGGCGCCTTTGACAGCAGATAAACCGCGCTGATGGACTCGATGCCAAGGCCGCTGGCAAGCACCTCCGGCTGCAAGCGGTAATAGCGGTTTTCCGCTGGATTTGGCGGGGCGGGCGTAATCCACTTGGGGCTGCGCTGGCGGGGGATCATGGTACCGGTGATGCGCACTGGGCCCTTCGCCACGATAGGGGTTTCAAAGGCGGCTTTGTCGCGCTCGAAGAACCAGCCCATGTCCACCCAGATCGCTGGACCACTATCGCGCACCAGCGGCATCACCAGGTGATAGCCTGGCCGGCCATCCGGGCCTGCGCGATAAACATGGCGGGCGGCATCGGCGCGCAGTATGCCTTCAGCAAAAGCAGGGCGAAACGCCCAGTCCTCTTGCATTAAAGCACCGTCAGGCAAGGCCACGGGGGCTAGATCCATCTGCGAGCGGATGCTCTCGATCTGCGCTTCTTTGGGCGCGATTTTCGAATACTGCCAGGCACTCAACGACAGCAAAATGGCCATCCCAATACCGCTGACCAGCAGGACCAGCCAGCTGCGTCCTTTGCGTGCGGCGGTCATGGGCTTGTCGTGTCAATCCGGCCTTCGCGCGCGCCGGTTTTGTATTGGCTGGCGAGCAAGATGCCTTTGGCCAGGCGCAGCATGAAAACCACCAGGATGGCGGTGAGCACCGTGATAAGCGCGAGATAGCCGCCCCAGGAGAGCCAGGCTGCGCCGTGCAGCCACAGAGCAATGGGCGTCATCAATGCGCCGGCGATGAGGATGACAAAAAAGGCGGGCCCATCGGCTTGGTCATAGGGTGCTAGATCGAGGCCGCAGTTGGGGCAAGCGTCCTTGAGGCCAAGCAACTTTTCAAAGATGTGCCCCTGATTGCAGCGCGGGCAGCGGCCATAAAGAGAAACAGCCAGAAAGCTGGCTTTCTGGCTGCTTGATGTCTCTTGGTCGCGGTCAGCGGCCACGCTTTATCCGCGCCCGAGGACGTAGATGAAGATGAACAAGAACAGCCAGACCACATCCACAAAGTGCCAATACCAGGCTGCTGCTTCAAAGCCGAAATGCTGCTTGGGCGTGAAGTCCCCGCGGTAAGCGCGCAGCAGGCAGACGGCTAAGAACACCGTGCCCACAAACACATGGAAACCGTGGAAGCCGGTGGCCATGAAGAAGGTCGAACCATAAATGTTGCCACCATTCTCAACAGAGAAGGCAAAGGCCGCGTGGGAATACTCATAGGCCTGAATGACGGAGAACAGCGCGCCCAGAGCCGTCCGCGAGAAGCAACGAAAGAAGCGGCGAGACAACCGTTGTCTTACCGCCACCCATAATCATTTGCTCGCTGTGCGAGCCGCCGCCGGCAGCCGATGCAGCGAAGGACGTTACGAGCGA
>JBCCDR010000262.1:0-4258 GCA_039030675.1 Pseudomonadota bacterium
CAGAAATCCAAGACATTGCCGATTTTGTGGGCGATTCGTTGGATTTATCGCGCAAAGCAGCGGCGACAGACGCAGACGTCATTGCCTTTTGCGGGGTGCGTTTCATGGCGGAAGTCGCCAAAATTCTTAGCCCAGACAAAACAGTGATTTTGCCGGACATGGCCGCAGGCTGCAGCCTTGAAGACAGCTGCCCGCCTGATGAATTTGCAGCCTTCCGGGCCGCCCATCCAGACCATATTTCGCTGACCTACATTAACTGCTCAGCAGCCGTAAAAGCGCACACAGACATCATTGTGACGTCCTCAAACGCGGAATATATCGTCAATCAAATCCCCGCAGACAAACCCATTTTGTTCGCGCCTGACCAGCATTTAGGCAACTATATCAAGCGCAAAACCGGGCGCGATAACATGCTCATGTGGGAAGGCTCCTGCATTGTCCATGAGCAGTTTTCTGAGAAGGAGTTGCTCAAACTCATTGCGCAACATCCCGGCGCGCCGGTGGCTGCACACCCGGAATGCCCAGCCCATATTCTCGACCACGCTGACCATGTGGGCTCGACCAGCTCGATTTTGAAGTTTTGCGCAGAGACTGAGGCCGACACCATCATCGTGGCCACCGAGCCGCACATTATGCACCAGATGGAAAAAGCACGGCCTGACAAGACCTTCATCGGCGCACCCGGCGCTGATGGCAATTGCAACTGCAACATGTGCCCCTTCATGGCGCTCAACACCATGGAGAAACTCTATGTGTGCTTGCGCGATATGACGCCGCAAATCGAAGTGCCTGAAGATATTCGCCTGCGCGCGCTCGCGCCCTTGGAGAAAATGCTTGAGATGTCGCCGCCCGTTGGCAGCACAACAACAGGCGACCTCTCCCATATCGCGCCTTTAAAAACCGGTGCCTGACTTTGTTCTAACGCCTGAGCAAATCGCAGACTTTGTTCAGGCCGCCCTCTTGGAAGACGTGGGGCCAGGCGACCGGACCTGTGACGCCGTGATTGCATCTGATGCAACGCTGACCGCAGACCTCACGGCGCGTGAAGACTGCGTCGTTTGCGGCATTCCTTTGGCGGAGGGCTTTTTTGTGCACCTCGATGAGGATGCGCGCTTTGATGCCAAGATGTCAGATGGGGACACCGCCAAGAAGGGCGCAGTGATAGCGACTGTCTCCGGCAAAGCTGCAGCCCTACTCACCGCAGAGCGCAGCGCGCTCAATACATTGCAGCTGCTCAGCGGCATCGCAACCAATGCAAAGGCTTACAAGCAAGCCATGGGCGATGCGAAAGCAAAGCTGCTTGATACCCGCAAAACCATCCCAGGCTACCGCGCTCTGACCAAATACGCCACCAGCTGCGGCGGCGCCACCAACCACCGGATGGGCCTGTATGATGCAGTGATGATTAAAGACAATCACATCGCCGTTGCCGGAAGTGTTGCCGCGGCGATCCAGGCTGCAAAAGCCGCCGGTGAGCGCGATATCCAAGTGGAATGCGATACTCTGGACCAAGCAGCTGTTGCTGTGGAAGAAGGGGCAACGTCGCTTCTGTTAGACAACATGGATGCCGACAGGCTGAGCCAGGCTGTCGCGCTTTATGGTGGAACGGTCAGCTTGGAAGCGTCCGGCGGCATTACGCTGGACACAATCGGCGAGATCGCTGCAAGCGGCGTTGACTATGTCTCTGTCGGCGGCGCACTCACCTTATCAGCGCGCGCCATTGATATCGGCATGGATTATAGCTTTTAGTCCGCCGCCAACTGGCCGGACATGATGTGAACGGCCTGGCCGCCGATCCGAACGCCTTCTTCAGCATCCGAAAAATCCATTTCGATCAGGCTCGCCCGGCCCATCTGCACCCCTTGTCGGACGGCGATGTGAGCCTCTTTCTGGTTCAAAATGGCAGCAAGGGCAGCGGCCGCGCTCCCTGTGGCAGGGTCTTCTGTTAATCCGATTTCTTCGGCCAAGAGGCGCGCATAAATATGCCCAGGCGCTTCGGCTGCATAGATATAAAGCCCGGTTGCGTTGACACGCGATAGAAACGCGCCAAGGCCCGCGCCGTTGACGGCTTCGTCCACCTGCTGAGGGGTTTCACGTTCTAAGAAAGCAAATGGCGTTCCTGCACTTGCCGTCACAACCTGTCCCTGGCCGTGCACGCCAACAATCGGCAACAAGTCTTCCGTATGGGTCGATATCACATGCGGCGCGACTGGCGGAGACAGCCAAGCTTTCTGGCCTTCAGGGTCGTCAGAGAACGCGATAGCAACGGGTCCGGCAGGGACCTCTAGGATGCAACGCGATGCGTTTTCCAGTCGGCCCGAAGCCTTCAGCGCCAGCGCGGCCCCAATCGTCGGGTGGCCAGCGAAAGGCAGTTCGGTGGAAGGCGTAAAAATCCGCAAGCTTGCAGCGTGCGCGTCTTGCTGAGCTGGGCCTATGAACACCGTTTCTGAGTAGTTGAACTCCCGCGCGATGGTCTGCATCTGCCCAGCAGACAAGGCATGGATGTCCCACACAATCGCTAGGGGGTTGCCGGTAAAGGGCGTGTGCGTGAACACATCCCAGGTTTCAAAGCGCAAGCCTGCTATCCCAGCCATTGGCCCTGCTCTGGCGCTTTCCAGCCAACTGTGACTTTCTCGCCATCGGTGATGACCGGACGTTTGAAGAGCGTCGGTGTCGCGGCAATGGCAGCGGCCGGGTCTTCCAGCGCAGCTGCCTGCTCGGCCTCATTCATCTGCCGCCAGGTGGTGCCGCGGCGGTTGAGCAGTACCTCTGCGCTGACATGCTTCAGCCACCCAGCCACCGTATCGCTGCTGAGGCCATCGGCCCGCACATCAACAAAGCTGACGGGGCTGCCCGCGCTTTCAAACGCTTTGAGCGCTTTGCGCACGGTATCGCAGTTTTTAATCCCATACAGAGTGACCATAGCCTTCTCTTCTTTTCTGACCTGTTGATCGATTACGGATAGAGCCGCTGACCCATCCAGCCGCCGTCAGCTGAGGGGGTATAGCGTACGCGGTCGTGAAGGCGATAGTCGCGGTCTTCCCAAAACTCCATGGCCACAGGCGTCAAACAAAAGCCTGACCAATGCGGCGGGCGCGGCACGTCTTTGCCCTCAAATTTCGCATTATAATGCGCGATCTGCGCTTCAAATTCAGCGCGGTGGCCAAGTGGACTGGACTGGTCAGACGCCCAGGCTCCGATCTGGCTTTCCCGGCGCCGGCTTGCGAAATAGGTATCGGCGGTTGCGTCATCCACGAGAGCCACAGGCCCGCGCATGCGAATTTGCTGTAACTTGCTTTTCCAATGAAACAGCAAAGCGCATTGCTTTGTCTCCAGCAGCTGCTTGCCCTTTTCACTTGTCAGGTTTGTGTAAAAGATAAATCCGCTGTCAGTGCGGCCCTTCAGCAAAAGAGTTCGCGCATCTGGCAAGCCCGCAGCATCAACCGTCGCAACGGTCATGGCATTGGGGTCATTGGGTTCGGTTTTTTCCGCTTCAGTAAACCACTGCGTAAACAGGTCAAAAGGATTAGCGTTTTCATCAATCAGAGACATGGCGCTCCTCTCTTCCGTCCAGCCACCGCACTATGCTACCAAGAGCCATGGCTCAAAGTCTTATCGCGGTTGTAGGCAGAAGTGCGCGGCAAGTCACATGTTTTGCGGCAGTCGTTCTTGCCGCATGCACACAGTCAGGCCCGGACACCAGCGCAATCCCTGGTGACGGCGAGGACGAGATGATCATGGGCGGTCCGCCATGGGTCTTGCCGCCTGGTGACGCCGTTGCTGCCATACCGCCTGATATCGCTACACCCTTAGAGGGCCTGGCGGGCACGTGGAGCGGCGGACGCTTAGGCGGCGTCCTGACCACGGAGACCAGAGAGAAAATGATTGAGCTCACGCAATTGGCGCTCAACCAGACCCCCGCTGGTGAGAAAGTCAAATGGCGCGCAGGCGATGTGGCAGGCACCATCACGCCGCAGATGCGCTTTGCGGGCCCTGGCGAGCTTGCCTGCCGGGAGTTTCACCAAGTTCTGCGGGCTGGAAGCGTGGTGGAAACAGGCTATGCAACGGCCTGCCAGGCTCTAGATGGCAGCTGGCGTCTACTGTCAGAATGAGCAAAGCTCTTTAACCTGGCGCATATGTTTACCATATATACGTCGGTATAAATTCAAACACGGCAGGTGACATGGCGAAAGACTTATATGCAGTCTTAGGCGTTTCGAAATCCGCAACAGCGGATGAGATCAAGCGCGCCTATCGC
>JBCCDR010000263.1:0-4252 GCA_039030675.1 Pseudomonadota bacterium
CGCAACACGAAGTCAGCGCTGAGCGCAATCACCATACCAATAGTGAGAGCAATGAGGCTCTCTGTGGCGTTGTTCGGGATGACCCGGTCATAGACCACCATGGTGAACAAGCTGGTGCCCAGCGACAAAATGTTCACAAAGGCCGCGGCCAGAATGACCTGAATATAGATGCCTTTGTTGGCGCGGAGCGGCCCCCAAAGCCAATGCGCTTGGCGCTTTGATGATGACTGTGTCACGGCTCTACTCACGTCCCCATATTTGCGCGCCGGTGGTAAAACTAAAGGTAATGCCAAACGCCGGCAATAAATCCCCGGTTTGCGCCATCAACCGGTAGTGCGCCATATCGCGCTCTAAGCGCCCATCTAACAGCGTAATGGCGGCTGAAAAATAGTCTTGTTCGGCCTGCAGCAAATCCAGCAAAGTGCCGCGGGCCACAGCGAATTGCTCGACAAAGGCATCGCGGGCTTCTCGGTTGGCTTTGAGGGCAAATTGCAGGGTCTCAAGCTGGCGGATGAGCACATCCAAATCACGCTGGGCAATGCGTACATCGCGTTCGACTTCCAGGCGCGCTTGGTCTTCTTGAAACTGCGCTTGGCGGGTGCGCTGAATAGCTTGGCGTTCGCGCGCTTTGCGGGCCCCGCCGGCGAAGAGGTCGTAGTCCATCACCAGACGGCCGCGCACATCATAGTTGTCGTTGTTTTCAAACACGCCGAATTTGGTGGCATCGACAGCAACGGAGACACTTGGCAGGTTGCCGCGTTCAATGGCTTTTTGGTCCAGCTCAGCCGCCCGAGCATTGGCGCTTGCCCGGGCCAAAGAGGGATTGCCTGTGAGCGCTTGGACCAAGCTGTCTTCTTCGCCGGAGGCAGCAGCGGCGACCAAAGAGGGGCGCTCAAAGACTTGCGGTTCGACTTGGAAGAGCTGTTGGTAGCGGCTGATAGCGCTGGCTAGCCCGCGGTCAAAGCGCGCCAATTGGGCCTGGGCGGTCGCTTTGCGGGCAGCAACGCGAGCGACGTCTTGGATGGAGCCAACGCCGTTGTCATAGCGCTGCGTGACTTGGCCCAAAATATCATCATGGCGCGCAACCAGATTTTCGCCCACCAAGCGCAATTGGCGAAACTGCACCACTTCCAGATACGCGCGGATGGCCTCCAAAGTAATGTCATTGGCGACCACGGCCGTATTGGCTTCCGCCTCATCCATGCGCTCTTCAGCAGCGTCCATCCGGGCAAAGGTCGCGCCGCTATCAAACAACAGCTGCTCCCCATAAAGGCGCGCATCCACCCGCTCACGCGGGCGCGAGCGCTCCACAAGGATATCAGCCTCATCGCCAAAGCTAGAGGACAGCTGCTGCTGCCCGGAGATGCCAACGCCAACCGTGGGCAGCAAAGAAGATTTCGCTTCCCGCCGGGTCTGCTTGGCCTCCGTACGCTGCGCGATGGCGGCTTTCACAGAGGGATTGATATCCACCGCGCCGCGCACGGCTGCGATGAAAGCATCCGGGTCAACCGGCGCAGGCAGCGTCAGGGCGCGCGCAGGGAGAGTATCCTCCTGCGCCAATACGGGCAGAGACGCTACAGAAAGCGTGATGATGAGACTGACCCACTTCATGCCTGCAGCCTTGTGCGCATAAGACGGCAAAAGCAGGGCAGCGAGACAAGCAGCCGCTAGGCTGCCGGAAGTTCCCACTTAGCCGGCGCACCGGAAAGGCGGCGCAGCATGTCCTGGCGCTCATCTTCCAGCGCCTCTGGCAAACGCTCGCCAAACAAATCGAAATGCGTGCGTTGGTCATGCACTTCGGCAATGGCCGCCTGCGTATCGATTTCCATGAGACGGTTGAACTGCGCGCGCTCAAATTCGAGCCCATTCCAGTTCATGTCATCATGATGGGGCATTTTGCCGAACGGGCTATCGGTTGCCTCCACCTTGCCGTGGACACGGTCAATAATCCACTTCATCACGCGCATGTTCTCGCCAAAGCCGGGCCACATGAAGCGGCCTTGCTCGTCTTTGCGGAACCAGTTGACGCGGAAGACTTTGGGCAGGGTGTCGAGCTTGTCAGAAAAGCTCAGCCAGTGACTCCAATAATCCGCCATGTTGTAGCCGCAGAACGGCAACATCGCCATCGGGTCGCGGCGGATGGCGGCTTGGTTTTCAGCCGCAGCCGTGGCTTCTGAGCCCATGGTGGCTGCCATGTAAACACCGTGAGACCAATCGCGTGCTTCATAAACCAGCGGAAAGGTTTTGCTCAAACGGCCGCCAAAGACAAAGGCATCAATAGGAACACCAGCCGGGTCATCATAGGCCGGGTCAACGCTCTCGCACTGGTCAACACCCACGCAGAAGCGGGCATTGGGGTGCGCGGCCGGCGTGCCGCTTTCAGGCGTCCAATCATTGCCGCGCCAGTCAATGAGATGTGCTGGCGGCTCTTTGGTCATGCCCTCCCACCAGACGTCGCCGTCGTCTGTCATGGCCACATTGGTGAAAATGGTGTTTTTCTCAACGAGCTTCATGGCCGTTGGGTTGGAGCCGTAGCTGGTGCCGGGCGCGACGCCGAAATACCCGTTTTCAGGGTTGATGGCGCGCAGCTTGCCGGTTGCGTCTGGCTTAATCCACGCAATGTCGTCGCCAACGGTCCAGGCTTTCCAGCCTTCAAAACCTTCGGGCGGAATAATCATGGCCAGGTTGGTTTTGCCGCACGCCGATGGGAAGGCTGCGCCTAGGTAGGTCTTTTGGCCTTCCGGGCTTTCCAGCCCCAAAATCAACATATGCTCAGCAAGCCAGCCTTCTTCGCGCGCCATGGAGGAGGCGATACGCAGGGCGAAGCATTTTTTGCCAAGCAGCGCGTTACCGCCGTAGCCAGACCCGAAGGACCAAATCTCACGCGTTTCAGGGAAGTGCACGATATATTTGTTATCGGCATTGCAAGGCCATGGCACATCGGCCTGGCCGGGCTCCAATGGGGCGCCGAGAGAATGCAAGCAAGGGACGAACTCACCGTCGCTGCCAAGCACATCCAAAGCGCCTTGGCCCATGCGGGTCATGGTGCGCATGGAAACAACCACATAAGGGCTGTCGGTAATCTGTACGCCAATGTGCGCGATGTCAGAGCCCAGCGGCCCCATGGAGAAGGGAATGACGTACATCGTCCGGCCCTTCATGGAGCCCTCAAACAACCCTTTGAGCAGCGACTTCATCTCATAGCGGTCGCGCCAATTATTGGTTGGGCCTGCGTCTTCTTCTTTATCAGAGCAGATGTAGGTGCGGTCTTCCACGCGGGCGACGTCGGCAGGGTCAGACCGGCAGAGATAAGAGCCTGGCCGCTTCTCTTCATTCAGCTTGATGAATGTACCCGAGGCAACCAACTCATCACAAAACCGCTGATACTCGTCTTGAGACCCGTCACACCAGTAGATGCTATCGGGCTGCGTCATCGCTGCTATGGTTTCAACCCACTCATTCAGCTTTTGGTTTTGAGATGCCATTGGGGGTACAGGCTCCTTACTATCATGCGATCTGCTGCGCTTGTCTGATGCAGCAATGTTTGAGTTTGCATTGAAAGGCGCGCACCATAGTTGGCCGCCGCCGCAGACTCAACTGCCAACACCGATAAAGCGCTGATAATGCGCCTGAGTTAAGCTTAAGTTTTAATGTTTGGGGCAAGGATGGCGTTGTTTGTGTGATTTTGAGCCAGTCTGGAGCCCCGGAAAACCGAATCACTTGCCCTGAATTAACGACAAGCGGCAAATCCGCCCTTAAAACAAACCCTTGCGGCCAATCCCTCCCCTATTTCGCAGCGTGGCGGAATTATCTTTGATTAAAACCGCAAGCCGCGATACTTTCTGCTTATGAAGCCGCGCTCTCTCGACCCGATTGATCTGGAAATTCTTGCGATTTTGCAGGAAGACGGACGCATCACCAATCGCAATTTGGCAGAGCAGGTTGGCCTGTCACCAAGCCCGTGCCTTGAGCGCGTGCGCCGCTTGCAAGACCACGGCTTTATCAAGCGCTATACCGCCGTCATCGACGTGGAAAAACTCTACGACCCCGTCTTCGTTTATGCGCAAATCACGCTGGGCAACCAAGGGCGCGGCCAACAAGCGCAAATTGAAGACCATCTACGCGCGCAGAAGACTATCTCCTTAGTGTAGGCAGGGATGCAAGGATTAACGTTTGGGATATAAAAGCTAACTATTTGAAAGTAGAATCCATCGTTGCCCATATGTATGCGATCAACGACATAGCGTTTTCA